>NZ_JBDIVO010000016.1:0-33574 GCF_039794385.1 Methylocaldum sp.
GGTGGCGCTGGTGCGAAGTGGACGCCGAAAACCCGAATTTCGTGCGCCATCCGCTTTTTCGGGAGGCGCAGGTTCGAGAGTGCACCGTGGAACCGGGAGACATGCTTTACATGCCCCCGGGAATGCTGCACCACGTCCGCAGTCTCGACTGCGCCATCTCCTTCAACGTGGACTGGCATACCCGCGAAAGCTCCGTTCAGGGAATCTTGGCATTGGGACGAGGGATGCCGCTCAAGAACGTGTACTACAACGCGGTAATCGCCCTCGGGCTGTGCGCCGGCATTTCCGCCGAGCAGGTACTCCCCTGGTGCCGCTCATATCTGAATTACGTTTCATAAGGAGACTGCGGTGCGCAACTTCGAGAAATCCGGAGTGATGGGAAATGTTGGGACGACTTGCTCCAACCTGGTCGATCTGCTGGGTGCAAGAGCCAACGAAAATGCCGCAGGAAAAGGATACGTCTTTCTCGGCGACGGCGAAATCGAAAACGGCCGGCTGACCTACGCGGATCTGGACCGGCGCGCCCGCGCCATCGCGGCCCAGCTTCAGGCCATGGGCATGGTCGGAGAACGGGCGCTGTTGCTGTATCCGCCAGGGCTCTACTATATCGAGGCCTTTTTTGGCTGCCTGTATGCCGGGGCCATCGCGGTGCCGGCTTATCCTCCGACCCGTCAGCATCTGCCGCGTCTCCAGGCCGTGATACGCGACGCCGCACCCACGATCATCATGACCACGGCGGAACTCGCCGCCAAACTCCGCGATGAATTCGTAGAACACGCTGCGAGCACTAAATTTGCCGGCGGTACTCACGGCGCACCCCACCGTTGGCTTACTACTGATACCTTAACTTCCGACCAAGCCGATGGGTGGAGGAGACCCGCACTCGCACCGGCAAGCCTCGCCTTCCTGCAATACACCTCGGGTTCCACCGGCGACCCCAAGGGGGTGATGGTGAGCCACGGCAACCTGCTCGCCAATCAGAAAGCCATAAGGCAAGGCTTCGGACATACGGAACATTCCACCGTGGTCGGCTGGCTACCCCTGTATCACGACATGGGTCTCATTGGGAACATTCTCCAGCCGCTTTATGTCGGTTCCAGCGCGATCCTGATGCCCCCCATGGCCTTTCTGGAAAAGCCGGTGCGCTGGCTCAAGGCCATTTCCGAACATCGGGCCGCGACGTCCGGCGGGCCCAACTTCGCCTATGACCTGTGCGTCCGCAAGGTGACGGCGGACCAAAAACGCGAACTGGACCTAAGCTGCTGGACGCTCGCTTTCAACGGCTCCGAACCGGTGCGTGCCGCCACTCTGGAGCGATTCTCCAAAGCCTTTGCCGAATGCGGCTTTCGCCGCGAAAGTTTCTTTCCTTGTTACGGTCTGGCGGAGGCGACGCTGTTTGTAACAGGAGCGAGGCTTGAGGCTGGAGGCTCGAGGCTGAAGGAGAAGTTTGACAGGACCGATCTCGACGATTCCTCGAGTCTCGGATCTCCAGTCTCAAGCTTGGTTTCCTGCGGTTTCGCCGCTGATGGTCATACTGTCCGGATCGTCGACCCGGCCACGGGGTCACTGTGCCCGCGGGGCCAGGAAGGCGAAATCTGGGTGTCGGGACCGAGCGTGGCGCAAGGCTATTGGAACCGTCCGGAAGAATCCGAGAACACCTTCAGGGCGAGGCTAGAGGCTGTAGACCATAGCCCCCAGACTACCAGAATCCGGTCTCTGGCCTCTGGCTTAAAGCCTGAAGTCTCATTTCTCCGCACAGGCGACCTTGGAATGCTCGACAACGGCCGGCTATATGTCACTGGGCGTATCAAGGACCTGATCATCATTCGAGGCCGGAACGTTTACCCGCAAGACATCGAACATGTCCTGACCGATACCGAGGAAAACCTCCGTCCCGGTGGCTGTGTCGCATTCTCTGTTACCCACGAGGACGAGGAACATCTCGTCGTGGTCGCGGAACTGAGCCGCGAGGCTATACGCCAAGCCGATTACGAAGCGGTTTTCGCATCCATGCGGCGCACCCTCGCCGAGGCTTGTGAATTGACCGCGTCCGAACTGGTCCTGGTCCCACCCGGCGGAGTCCCCAAAACCTCCAGCGGAAAATTGCGCCGTCAGGCCTGTAAGGACGCCTACTTGGAAGGTCGCCTGCCGATCGTGGCGAAGTCTGGAGATGGTGCATGGGCGAATACGGATACGATTTCCTTTCCGAAAGAAGTGGACAGAGGAGAGGGTTTACCCAAGTCCAACGGCCACACGGAAGCGCCGCAGCAACTCCATCGATTCTTGCGCGAAGCCTTATTCGCGGTTCCTCAGCCGCAGCGCGCGCCACTGATCGCCGGCTTTCTCCGGGGCGAGATCTCCAGATTGCTGAAAATTACGGAGTCCGCCGTATCCATGGAATCACCCTTGCGGTCATGCGGACTCGATTCCCTTAAAGCCGTCGAACTGAAGCACACGGTGGACAATCTGTTGGGCATCGAAGCCCCGCTGACGCTATTTCTGTCCGACCGGTCGGTGACGGAGGTGGCCGAAGCTCTTGCCGGTCAGGCTGAAGGTTTGAGGCTGGAGGCTGTAGGAAATGAAAAGGAACAGGCAATAGTCTCCGTTTCCTCAAGTCTCGAGTCTCTAGCCTCGATCCTTTCTTCGACCCAGCTTGCCATGTGGGCGATGCAGCACATGGAGCCGGACAGCATCGTCTACAACCTGCATCTAGCCCTCCGCATCGAAAACGGTGCCGACGCGGAATCCTTGCGGCGATCCTTCGACCGCCTGGCGGAGCGGCACGAAATGCTGCGCACGGTCTATCGCATGGAAGGCGACGAGGTCGTTCAATGCGTACTGCCGCTGTCTGATCTGCCCGATTTCTTTACCGTTGTCGATGTCTCGTCCTGGTCGGAAGCCGAACTTCAGGACGACATGGCGCGGCGCATCCGCGAACCCTTCGACCTGGAACGAGGTCCGGTCTTCCGGGCGGTCCTCTATCGACATGGAACCAAGACTCCGGACTTCAGGCTCAAGACTTCGGATGTCCAAGAACCTATAGCCCATAGCCTAGGGACTCAAGCCTCTCCGCATACTCTCCTGCTTTGCGCCCATCACATCGCCCTGGATCTATGGTCAGTCCTCATCCTCGTCGACGAACTTAAACAAATCCACTCGGAACCGGTAGCCCGGACAGAGCACAGCGTAATCCGGGAAGGGCAGGGCTCCATATCCCTGGATTATGCGGGCGCTTCATCCAGGCTACGACAGGAGCGTCGTTCGTCGTCGCGCGTTTATACAGGCGGAGAACAGGACTTGAATCGGCCGCCGGCTTCCACTTACGCCGCTTTCGTTGCCTGGCAACGGAACTACCTGCAGAGCCCGGGTGCCGAGTCGGATTGGGATTACTGGCGGGGGCAGCTTGCTGGAGAACTCCCGATCCTCGCTCTGCCTACTGACCATCCGCGGCCGGTGGTTCCGGGCTACTGCGGCGCTTCGGTGGTAATTCGGCTAAGCCGAGATGAAACAAGTCGGCTAAAAGAGTTGGTCGGACGGAGCCGCGTGACGCTCTTTACCGTGTTGCTGGCTGCATACAAGGTCCTGCTCCATCGCTACACCCATCAAACTGACCTGATCGTGGGCGTTCCCATAGCTGGGCGGAACCAGGTCCGTTTTGCATCCGTCGTGGGCAACTTCGTCAATCCGGTCCCGCTGCGCAGCTACCCCGCTAAGGATAAGCCCTTTTCCAGCTATCTGGCGGAAGTGCACGACGCTTTGGTCGGCGCGCTGGAGCACCAGGACTATCCGTTCTCGCTCATGGTAGAACGTCTGAACGTCCCGCGTAACGCCGATCATTGGCCGGTTTATCAAACTCTATTCGTGTTGCAGCAGGCCCAGACTGGCGTCGGCAGCGAACTCGCACAGATCGCCCTCGGGGAGGATGGGGAGACTTTGATCGGGGGCTACTGGCCGGTGCACTCTCTGGCAATTCGGGAGCGGGTCGAGAATTTCGATCTAAAGCTCATGGCCGCAGAGTGTGATGAGGAGCTGCTGTTTTCCTTCCAGTACCGTAGCGATCTGTTCGAGCCGGCCACTATCGCCCGCTTGGCCCACCATTTCGAAAACCTGTTAAGGAGCATAGCCGCCGATCCGCTGACTTCTATTGGCGATCTTCCTCTGCTGTCGGAATCCGAACGTCAGCGGATGCTGGTCGAGTGGAACGCGACCGCGAACCCCAGTTTCCGGTCTCAAACGTCAACTCTTAGCCGACTGTTCGAAGTCCAGGCGGAAAAAACTCCCGAAGCGACCGCCGTTATTTTCGGGAACCGGCAGCTTACCTACCGCGAATTGAACGCTTGCAGCAATCGTCTGGCCCACGCTTTGATCGCAGCGGGAATTGCGCCCGACACTCCGGTCGGGATTTGTGCGCGCCGTTCTCCGGAAATGGTGATCGGGCTCTTAGGCATCCTGAAAGCGGGCGGCGCCTACCTTCCTCTCGATCCCGACTATCCCGGCGAACGTCTCTCAGGGATGCTGAGCGACGCCAAAGTTTCTCTGATACTGGTCCAACCCGAGTTCATGCGTGAGTTCAGGGCTTTTGCCGGGACGCTCGTGACTCTGGACGCCGAACTAGCTGGTTTTGCCGACGCCCCCCAGCACAACCCGGATTTGCCCGTCGATGAGGAAATGTTGGCTTATGTGCTGTTTACCTCCGGTTCCACCGGCCGTCCCAAAGGAGTGGGAATACCTCACAAGGCGGTGCGGAACCGTCTGCTGTGGATGCAGGATTATTTCGGGCTGGATGCGACTGACGCGGTGTTGCAGAAAACCCCGTTTACCTTCGACGTTTCGGTGTGGGAATTTTTCTGGCCCCTCATCGCAGGGTCCCGCCTGATTGTCGCTGCGCCGGGAGACCATCGAGAGCCGGAGCGGCTGGTTGATTTGATCGAGCGGCACTCGGTCACCACGCTGCATTTTGTGCCGTCCATGCTGGGCGCCTTCCTCGAATTGGCGGATTTCAATCGATGCGCCTCTCTGCGCCGGGTCATCTGTAGCGGCGAGGCTTTGACGGCGGATTTGCGAAAGCGCTTCATCGAAATCTCAGCCGCAGAGCTTCACAATCTTTACGGGCCCACGGAAGCGGCTATTGATGTAACCGCATGGGATTGCGGCCGGAACCGAGCCGACCCCACGGTTCTCATCGGCCGTCCCATAGCCAATACAGAAGTTTACCTGCTGGACGATCGCCTTAACCCGGTTCCAGTAGGGGTTGCTGGCGAACTTTACATCGGTGGCATTCAATTGGCCCGTGGCTATCTAAACCGTCCCGACCTGACCGCCGATCGCTTCGTACCCAATCCCTTTGTACGACGTGAGAACAGAGGCTTGAGACCGGAGGCATCGGGTTCCCGAGAATTCCCTTCGCGAGCCTTGAGGCTCACGCCTCAGGTTTCAGGCCGCCTCTACCGCACTGGTGACTTGGCCCGCTACCGGTCTGACGGAACGATCGAATACCTCGGCCGTATCGACCACCAGGTGAAAATCCGCGGATTTCGGATCGAATTGGGCGAGATCGAGGCGCGGCTGCGGCAGCACCCGGCCATAAATGACGCCGTAGTGGCGGTGCGGGGAGAAAACGCCGACGAAAGGCAAATCGTGGCCTATTGGACCAGTGCCCGGGAGCCGGCTCCCCCGGCCGAGGCGCTGCAAACCTTTCTCAAGGAAGTCCTGCCCGCGTACATGATCCCGGCAGCGTTCATGCGATTGGACCGCTTCCCGGTGACGGCCAACGGCAAGCTGGACCGCAGGGCTCTGCCGGTCCCGGACCTCGGTCAACAACTCGCCGATCAATACGTGGCGCCGCGCAATCCCGCCGAGGAATGCCTGGCGAACATCTGGGCGAATTTGCTGGGAGTCGAGCGGGTCGGCATCCACGACAACTTTTTCGCGCTGGGCGGGGATTCCATCCGGGCGATCCAGGTGGCGAGCCGCGCTCATCGGGCAGGATGGCCGATCACGCCGCGCATGGTATTTCAATATCAAACCGTGGCCGAGCTGGCGGAAGCCGCGAAGCGCGCCGATAGCGAGGAAGAAGACGGTGAAGAACGGCCGAGCGAAGACCGGACCAACGCGGGGCTGCATTCCGAGTTCCCGTTAGCCGAACTGGACCCGGCCGAACTCGATGCTTTGCTGTCCCGTTATCCGGATATCGAAGACATCTACCCGCTGACGCCGATGCAGGAGGGACTGCTGTTCCACAGCCTGCTCAATCCCAATTCCGGCATCTATCTGATGCAGGATCGCTATCAAATCGAGAGCCCGGTGGACGCCGAAGCGTTCCGGCAAGCATGGCAGGGCGTGGTGGATCATCATCCTATCCTGCGTACCTCGTTTTTTTGGGAAAGCCGGCAACGGGCTCATCAAATCGTTCACCGCCAGGTCCGGGTTCCCTTCGAATATTTCGACTGGCGCGACCTTTCCGACGAGGAGCGCAGAGAGCGGATGGATCGGCTGCTCGCGGAGGAACTGCGTGAAGGATTCGATTTCGATCGGGCGCCCCTGTTCCGAATACGCCTGTTCCGCTTAGAGGAGGCTCGCTACCGGTTTGTCCGCAGCTACCACCACATTCTGCTGGACGAGTGGTGCACCTCGGAGATTCTGAGCCATTTCTTGGCCAATTACGAAGCCCTGATCGGGGGGCAGGACTTGCCGGTTCGACGGACGCCGCCTTTCAGGGACTATATCGCCTGGCTCGGGCGGCAGAACGGCCGGAGCGCCGAGGCGTTCTGGCGCCGGGATTTGGATGGCTTTACCGAACCCACTCCACTCTCGGTGGACCGTCCGGTCGCGGAAAACGCGCGCGTCGCGGGCGAAATGGACGAGGCGATCGACTTCCTCACCGAGGCCGATACCTGTGCCCTCGCAGCGCTGGCGCAGCGCCGCCGGGTTACCGCCAACACATTTCTCCAGGCGGCCTGGGCTCTGGTGCTGAGTCACTACAGCGGTCGCGACGACGTGGTTTACGGCGTCACCGTGGCCGGGCGTCCGGCGGAACTCCCGGGCGCGGAAAAAATTCTCGGACTGTTCATCAACAGCCTGCCGCTGCGGGTGCGAGTGGCGCCGGATTTGCCGGTAGCGGATTTCCTTGAGCAGCTGCTCCAGCACAATCTGGATATCCGACGCTATGAATACACCTCGCTGGTGACGATTCAGTCCTGGATCGGCCTGTCCCACGACCGGCCGCTGTTCGATAGTCTGCTGGTGTTCGAAAACGCCCCGATTGATCAGGCGCTTTTGGAGAAAAAGCACGCGCTGAAAATCGCTTACGAGAAGAACCGTACCCATACGAATTATCCGATTACCGTCGTCGTCATACCGGGGCCGAAGCTTCACCTGCAAATCACCTATCAGCGCGAGCGCTTCGACAGGGCTGTCGTCGAACGGATGCTGGGGCATTTCAAGCGCGTGCTGGAGGGAATGATCCGCAATCCCGGCGCCAGGCTGATCGACCTGCCGGTTCTGACCGAAGCGGAGCGGCACTGGATCGATGAGGTTCATCGGACAGTCTCGGCTCCGCCCGCCTGTTCCGATTTCTCTCTGGGATTCGCGGCTCAAGCGCGCCGTACCCCGGACGCCATAGCGGTCGCCTGCGCCGGCCAGCGGGCGACCTATGCTGAACTGGATGCCCGCACTGACCGACTGGCGCAGGCGCTGGCGGTACGAGGCGTCGGGCCCGACGTGCCGGTCGCCCTGCTGGACCATCGCGGCATCGATCTTATTGCGATGATTGTAGCCGTGTTCAAGGCGGGCGGGGCCTATCTCCCGCTCGACCCCGCCCATCCCGATGTTCGGCTGGCGCAGATCCTGAGAGAGAGCCGCGTCGGCCTGCTGCTGGCCGGTAACGCGCACTCGGAGCGCGCGTGGTTTTTGGCAGAGCGGGCTTCGCCCGCCGAGATACCCGCCGGGACGGACGACTCCGGCTCCGCGATCCAGGCCGAAACGGCTTTTCTGTGTCTCGCGGATCTGGAATCGGCCCCATTCCCGGCCGCCGGGCAACCATCGTTTCCTCCGCCGCACCCGGCGCGGCTCGCCTACGTCATCTATACCTCCGGCTCCACCGGCATGCCCAAGGGCGCTATGGTGGAGCACCGCGGCATGCTGAACAACCTGCTCAGCAAGATACCGGCCATGGATCTCAACGCGGCCGATGTGATCGCTCAGACCGCGTCCCAGTGCTTCGACATTTCCGTCTGGCAGTTCCTCACCGGATTGTTGTGCGGCGCTCGGGTGGAAATCCTGCCGGACCCGGTCGTCCACGATCCGGGATCTTTGCTCGAGGAAATCGCGGCGCGCGGCGTGACCGTCCTGGAAGCCGTCCCGTCCCTGATCCGTGCACTGCTCGACGTACCCGAATCGGCGTCACGACTGAAACGGCTTCGCTGGCTTCTCCCCACCGGCGAGGCTTTCCCTCCGGAACTTTGCCGGCACTGGATGGAACGCCATCCCCATGTGCGTTTGCTGAACGCCTACGGTCCGGCGGAGTGCTCGGACGACGTCGCCTATCACTTCATCGCCGACAAGCCCGAGGAGACCGAAACCGTCATGGCGATCGGCCGGCCGCTTCCCAACGTGCGGCTCCATATCGTGGACCCTTGGCTGCGGCCCGTTCCCGCGGGCGTTCCCGGGGAACTGTGCGTATCGGGCGTAGGCGTGGGGCGCGGTTATCTCAACCGGCCCGACCTGACCGCCGAGCGTTTCGTTCCGAACCCGTTCGCCGTCGAGCCCGGCGAGCGGCTTTACCGGACCGGGGATCAAGCCCGCTATCGCGCCGACGGCGTGATCGAGTTCCTGGGGCGGATCGACCACCAAGTCAAAATCCGCGGTTACCGGGTCGAGCCGGGCGAGATTGAGGCGCAGCTCCTCAAGCACCCGCTGGTGAAACAGACCGTGGTCGTGGCGAGGGAGGATCGCAGCGGAGCGCAGCGTCTGGTGGCCTATGTCGTACCCGAGCCCGGCACGAAAGCGGATGTCGGGCCGGCCGCCTCTGCCTTGCACGGCGAAATGCTCCGCGAGTTTCTGGAGCGAGCCTTACCCGGCTACATGATTCCGTCGCAGTTCCTGACTTTGGAGCGCATGCCGCTGACGCCGAACGGCAAGATCGACCGCAAGGCCCTCCCGGAGCCGGAGGCTTGCAGCCAGGGAGAGCACCATTACGTTCCGCCGCGCAATCCCGCCGAAGAAAGGCTTGCGGATATCTGGAAAGAGGTGCTCGGCATCGAGCGGGTCGGCATTACGGACAACTTTTTCGACCTGGGCGGACACTCGCTGTTGGCCGTCCAGGTGCTGTCGCGGGTGCGGGCTCTGTTCGGGATCGATTTGGCCCTGCGCAGCCTGTTCGAGGCGCCCACCGTGGCACGGTTGGCGCTGCTGGTCGAGGAAGCGCTGATCGAAAAGCTCGACGCGCTGTCCGACGACGAGGCCGAGTCCCTGCTGCAATGTGTTGAAATCGAGGAAGTACTCTAATCATGGCGGCCGAGTTCAAAACAGCCACCCCGCGCCGGCACTTGCGCAAGCTCTGGCTCGATGTCCATCTGTACCTGGCCCTGACGGTCGGTTTCCTGTTCGTGGTGCTGGGCGTGACCGGCAGTCTCAACGTGTTTTACCTCGAGCTGGACGGCCTGCTGAATCCCGAGCTGCGGATCGAGCAGACTCAGGGGCCGTACCGTCCGCTGGACGACATCATGGCGTCGGTGCGCGCGGCCCATCCGGGCCGCACCGGGTCTTGGCTGGTGTTCATGCCGCGCCCCGGACAACCGATCCTGCGGGCGGTTTATCCGAAACCGGACGAATCGGCCGATAAGTTGTATGCGCCGCTCATGGTGGACGTCGATCCTTACACCGCCGAAGTCTTGAGCAGCCGGTTCTGGGGCGACACGCTGACGACCCTAGTCTACGAGCTGCACGCGAGCTTGCTGCTGGGCAAATTCGGTTCGGCGGAAGCCGGCAGAATCGGTTTCAAGATCGTCGGTTTTCTCGGCGTTTTCCTCTTCGTCTCCATAGCGACGGGGCTCTATCTGTGGTGGCCTCGCGGCGGCAAGTGGCGGCAAGCCCTCACCTTCAAGCGCGGCGCAAGCGCCGTGCGGCTGAACTACGACCTGCACAAGACCTTCGGCGTTTACGCCGCCGTCGTGCTGTTGGTTCTGGCCTTCACCGGCTTCTCGTTTGCCTACCGGGATTGGATCAGACCGGTCGTGGCCTGGTTGTCGCCGGTGAGCGCCGAACCGTTCAAGAATCCGCCGGAATTGAAATCGACCCCCTCACCCGGTGCCGAGCCCATTTCCATCGATCAGGCGGTGGCGGTCGCCGACCAGGTATTCCCCGGTGCCGAACTGCGCTGGATCGCCACCCCGGATGGGCCCGAGGGTTACTACGCCGTCGAAAAGCGCCAGGACGGCGAGGCGAATATCCGCCGCCCCCGCAGCAAGGTCTGGATTGACCAGTACAGCGGGAAGGTTCTGAAGATCGAAGACCCGAACGCCTTCACCGCCGGCGAAACCTTCCTCAACCTCATGTGGCCCTTGCACAACGGCGAAGCCCTAGGGCTGCCGGGGCGCATTCTGGTCTGCGCCACCGGACTCGTCCCCTCGGTGCTCTACGTCACAGGTCTGATCCACTGGCTGAGAAAGCGGCAGGCCCGCCGGGTCACGCGAGCCGCAGATCGAGAGCATGAAACGAAGGTCCGGCCGATTTCCGTTTTGACATCCGAGGAGGTTCGCGATGAATGCCGATAATCCGCTCGCCGCGCGTGCCCGGCTTTCCCCGGCCAAGCGGGCGCTGTTGGAAAGACAGCTGCGCGGTGTTTCGTCTACCGCAAAACAGGCGTGCGCCATACCGCGGCTTTCCGCGACAGATGCCCCTCTGTCCGATAGCCAAAGCCGGCTCTGGGTTTTGTGGACTCTGGAGCCCGACAGCGCGCTGTACAACCTGGGTTTTCTGCTGCGCATTCGTGGCGGCTTGGATATGGCGGCGGTGCAGGACAGTCTGGAACGGATCGTGGGCCGCCACGAAGTTCTGCGTACCCGGTTCGTGGCGGAAGGAGGCGAGCCGCGCCAAGTAATCGGGACAGCGGGCAGGCTGGATATATCCCGCGTCGATCTGACCGATTCGCCGGAAGTACGGCGCGCAGCCGGTCTGCATGAATTGGCTCGGGAATTGGCGCAACGGCCGTTCGACTTGTCGGCCGGGCCGCTGCTGCGGGTGCACCTGGTCCGGCTGGAACCGACGGACCACGCCTTGGTGCTGGTCCTGCACCACAGCATTGCGGATGCCTGGTCATTGGGCATATTGGTGCGGGAATTCGCCGCCCTGTATCCGGCTCTGCGGGACGGCTATGCCGTCAGCCTGCCGGAACTGCCCGTGCAATATGCCGATTACGCCGTCTGGCAAAGAAACCGGCTTCAAGGGGACCGGCTGGAAACACACCTGGCGTACTGGCGGGAACGGCTGGCCGGCGCTCCGCCGACGCTGGAGCTGCCGACCGACCGGCCGCGGCCGGCGATACCTACCGGCAAGGGCGCAACGTATTGCCTGGATCTGCCTCAATCCCTAAGCGAAGCCTTGCAGCGCCTTGGCCGCGGTAACGACAGCACCCTGTTCATGATCCTGGCTGCCTCTTTTGGCGTTTTCCTGAACCGGCACACCGGGCAAACCGACCTGTGTATCGGCTACCCGGTCGCCAACCGCCCGCTGGCCGAACTGGAAGACGTAATCGGATTTTTCGTCAATACCCTGGTGCTGCGCACCGACCTTTCCGGCAATCCGCGCTTCAGCGAACTGCTGGGACGGGTGCGGGAAACGGTACTGGGTGCCCAAGCGCACCAGGAACTGCCGTTCGAAAAACTGGTGGAAGCACTGCAACCGGTGCGGCAAGCGGGGCGCAACCCGCTATTCCAAGTCATGCTGGTGTTACAGAACGCGTTCAGCGGCAGCCTCCAACTGCCGGACCTGGATGTGGAAGCTCAGGAGCTGGACCTGTCGGTAGCCAAATTCGATTTGACCCTGAGCATATCGGAGCGGGAAAGACGCCTGCACTGCGTATTCGAATACAGCACCGAACTGTTCCGGGAAGACACCGTCGCCCGCTGGGCCGAACAGTGGCAAATCCTGCTGGAAGGCATCGTCGCCGACCCGCAGGCGCGCCTGAGCGAACTGCCGCTGCTGACGAAAGCCGAGCAGCGGCAACTGGCCGCGTGGAACGCCACGGACACGGTCCCGGTGGCGGACAGTCGGCTGCACGGCCGGTTCGAAACCCAGGCCGCCGAGACCCCGGAGGCCGTGGCGATAGTCCACGGCGAACAAACCCTCAGCTACGGCGCGCTAAACCAATGCGTCAACCGACTGGCCCATGCCTTGCGACAGCGCGGCGCCGCTCCTGAAGTCCGGGTCGGCGTTTGTCTGGAACCGGGGTTGGATCTGGTGACGACCCTCCTGGCTATTCTCAAGGCCGGCGCCGCCTACGTGCCGATCGATCCGGCCTATCCCGCGGAGCGCCGGCTCGACATTCTCGCCGACAGCGGCGCATCCCTGGTAGTGACCCGGGCGGGCCACGCCGATGCTTTGTCTTCGAGCAGTGCAGAACTGTTCTGCCTGGATCGGCAGACTTTCGGCGATCAGCCGGATCATGCTCCCGAGGCGGACTGCCATCCCGACCACCCGGCCTACCTGATCTACACCTCCGGTTCCACCGGCCGGCCCAAGGGCGTCGTGGTCAGCCACCGCAATGCCGTTCATTCCACTGCGGCCCGGTTCGCGTACTACGAAGAATCCGTGCACAGTTTCCTCTTGCTCTCCTCCTACGCCTTCGACAGCTCGGTGGCGGGGATTTTCTGGACCCTGGGGCAGGGCGGGCGGCTGTGCCTTCCGTCCGAGGCGGACCGGCGCGACCCGTCGGCCCTGGCGCGGCTGATCGTCCGGGAACGGGTCAGTCATCTGCTGTGCCTGCCTTCGCTGTATGGCCTGCTGCTGGAGCAGTCCGAAACCGGACAACTGGCCAGTCTCACTACTGTTATCGTGGCCGGCGAGGCTTGTCCTGCCCAAATCGCCGCCGACCATTACCGGCGATTGCCATCGGTTCGTCTCTACAACGAATACGGTCCCACCGAAGCCAGCGTGTGGAGCAGCGTTCACGCCGTCCAGCCCGCCGACGCCGAAGCGGGAAAGCCGGTACCCATCGGCCGGCCCATCGACAACACCCGAATCCACCTGCTGGATGTCCATTTCAACCCGGTTCCGGTCGGCGTGCCGGGCGAACTGTACATCGGCGGGCCGGGGATCGCGCGCGGTTATCACGGGCGGCCGCAACTCACCGCCGAGCGCTTCCTCCCCGATCCCTTTTCACCTATCGCGGGCACCCGCTTGTACCGGACCGGCGACCGGGCCCGCTACCGGGCTGACGGCGCGCTCGAATTTCTGGGGCGGATCGACCATCAGGTCAAGATCCGCGGCTACCGGATCGAGCTCGGGGAAATCGAGGCGCGATTGCTCGCGCATTCTAAGGTGAGGGAGGCGGTAGTACTGGTGCGGGAAGACCGCCCCGCCGATAAGCGGTTGGTGGCTTATCTGGTGCTTCGCGACGGTACGGATGCAACCGGGGAGGCCGATCTCGTCATTGAATCCGTGCGCGCGTCGCTCAAGGCCGGGTTGCCCGAGTACATGGTGCCGGCGGCGTATGTGGTATTGAAAATACTGCCGCAGACCCCGAACGGCAAAGTGGACCGTGAGGCGCTGCCGGCGCCGGAGTTCGGACACGCTTTCACCGCACGGTATGTGCCGCCGCGCACAGCGGACGAAGAACTGCTGGCCCGCATCTGGGCCGAGGTGTTGCGGATGGAACGGGTGGGCATCCATGACAATTTCTTTGAACTGGGCGGCGATTCTATCCGGGCGATTCAGGTGGTCGGCCGCATCCGCGAAGCCGGTTCGAACCTCAATCCGCGCCTTCTGTTTCAGTGCCAGACCATCGCCGAATTGGCTCCGGAGCTGGGCCGTACGGCTGAGATTAAGGTCGAGCAGGGGGCGATAGCCGGCGAGATGCCGCTGACGCCGATCCAGCATTGGTTCTTCGAACAGCATTTGGTCAATCATAACCATTGGAACCAGTCGGTTCTCCTGGAGATGCGAGCGCCGCTATCTCCCGTGGCGGTGGACAAAGCCGCCAAGCACCTGCTCGCCCATCATGACGCACTCAGGCTTCGATTCCGGCGGGAAAACGATGTCTGGCACCAGACCGGTCTTCCGCAAGAGGATCACGCGGTGTTCGAACGGGTGGATCTGAGCGGCGTGCCGGCGGCTGATCGGAAGGCCCGGATGGAAGATGAAAGCAACTGCCGGCAGGGCAGCTTGAATTTGGAGGAAGGCCCCTTGATACGGGTGGTCTGGTTCGATCTGGGGGAGGGGCAGAATCCGCGCCTCTTATTGACGATTCATCACCTGGTGGTGGACGGCGTGTCCTGGCGCATCCTGATCGAGGATTTGTACATTGCCTGCCGGCAGCTCATGGAGGGGCGAACCGTCGCCTTGCCGGCTAAAACCACCTCTTTCAAGGAATGGGCCGAGCGTCTGCGCGATCACGCCCGATCCGAGGCTTTGGCGCGGGAACTGGATTACTGGCTGCACGCGCCCCGCGAATACGTCGATCCCGCGCCGCCGGACATGCCCACGGGGGACAATTCCGAAGAGGCCACCGAAATCTTGGCCTTTTCCCTGGACGAGGAAAACACCCGTTTATTGTTGCGAGGGATCCCTTCGGCCGAACGAATCGACATCGGCGACATTTTGCTCGGAGCCCTGGCGTACGCTCTGACCTCCGGGAGCGAAACCCGCCAGGTCCTCATCAACCTGGAAGGCCACGGCCGCGAAGATCGGTTCGAAGGCGTGGACCTATCCCGCACGGTGGGCTGGTTTACCAGCCTTTTCCCCGTGCTGCTGAGCCTGCCGGCCGGAACATCGCTCGCCGAATGCCTGGATTCGGTGAAACGGCAGTTGCGCCGCATCCCGCACAAGGGGCTCCCCTACGGCATAGGACGTTACCTCGGCAGCGGGGAGATTTCCCGACGGCTGGCGGCTTATCCCGAACCCCGGGTCACTTTTAATTATTTCGGCCAGCTCGACGCGACCTTGCGAGAGGAGGCCGCGTTCGTCCTAGCCCCGGAATCCGGCGGAAGAGATTTCGACCCACGGGGAAAACGCCCCGGCGAACTGAGCATCAATGCCCGCATCCTGGATCAACGCCTGCACGTCGAGTGGAGTTACAGCCGACACCGCTATTACCGATCCACAATCGCAAACCTGGCACAGCAATACCTGGACTGTTTGAGAGAAGCGACCCGATGGTGCGCGGCGAAACCCGTTCTCGCCGAAAACGCGATGGCGCCGGGAATCCCGGAGAGCGGACTGTCGGATTTGCGCGCCGAAGCCGTTCTGGATGAAACCATTTGTCCGCGCTTCGCCCGGCAGGCCGAAGCGGACTGCAACGCGGTACTGTTGACCGGAGTTACCGGATTCGTCGGGGCGTTCCTGCTGGAAGAAATCCAGAAGCAAACTCCGGCGGCGGTTTACTGCCTGGTACGAGCCTCGAACACGGACGAGGCCGGAAAAAAACTGTTCAGCCATCTGGACCGGTATGGTCTGGCCGATTCGATCGACCGGGCACGGGTTGTGCCGATCTGCGGCGACCTGGCGGAGCCGCGTTTCGGCCTTTCGGAACGGGATTTCGCTGATCTGGCCGGGCGAATCGATGCCATTTACCACAACGGCGCCCTGACCAACCTGATCCAGCCCTATTTTGCACTGAAACAAGCCAACGTATCGGGCACCCGGGAGATCTTGAGACTCGCCTGTTCGGTCAGACAGAAACCGGTTTACTACACCTCAACCCTGTCAGTTTTCGGAGAGGCTGAAAGCCCTCCCGGAAGAGGATTCGACGAAGACGATGTTCCCGAGCCGGGCTCGGCTTTGACCATGGGCTACGCCCAAAGCAAATGGGTGGCTGAACAACTGATCAGAACTGCCGGGGCGCGCGGCTGCCCAGTGATGATCTTCCGGTTGGGTGCCGTGACCGGGCATAGCCGCACGGGAGCGTGGAGCACCGACGATTTTCATTGCCGCTTGCTCAAAACCTGCATCGAACTGGGCAAACTGCCCCGCATGATTGAGAGGATCGACATGACGCCGGTCGATTATGCCGCCCGCTCCATCGTGTATCTCTCGCGTCGGGCCGAATCCCTGGGCAAAACCTTTCACCTGGTTAACCCAAATCCCTTGCCGGTAACCGATTTTGTGCGATTGGTCGATCGCCTCGGATACCCAATGAAATTACTCGATTACGGTGAATGGAAAAGGGAGATGTTCAAGGTGGTCTTAGGCTCGCCAGCGCATGTTCTATACCCGTTTTTACCTTATTTCGAGAATGGTAAGCCGGAGGAGGATGTTAAGTTCAAACATATCGAACAGCGATTCGATTGCGAAAAGACCCTGAGCTGTTTGTCCGGCAGCGGAATTTCGTGTTGCCGAATAGATGCCGATCTCTTGAGTACCTATTTTTCATATCTTTTGAGTACTCAATTTTTAAGCGCCGAGTAAAACGAATAAGCGATTTGCAGAAATTCGAGGTCGTGGCTGGCTGCATATCCTTTGGAAAATCAAGCTATGGCATCGTTGGAAAAAACTATTTTAAAACAGGTATTGGAACTCTGTGAGCTAATGGGGGGAGTAATAATGAATGAGAAAAACAATCGACTCTTTTCGAATCTGAATATCTGCGTGGCGGCTTTGTTTATAAGCACCCTCAGTGCACGAGCGGCGGAAATTCCTATCGAAAATCGCGTCGGCACGGAAGAAATGGATAACGCATCTTCCGAGAGGAAATCGCTTCAGAAGAGCGCTGAAGCCAAAACGGCCGGAAAAGAAAGTCCGAAACCGGCGGAATCACCTATTTCCCTGGATATGGTGACGGTAATGGACAAGTATGAGGACGAGGAAGATCAGCGTGGCCGTTATTATGTGCCAGAAGCAACTACTGCCACCAAAACCGACACGCCGCTCATGGAGACGCCGGCATCGATCCAGGTGGTGCCGCGGGCAGTGATGGATGATCAACAGGCCATCCGATTGGACGATATTGTGAAAAACGTCAGCGGCGTCCAAGTAAAGCGCCAGCTCGGCGATCTCTTCGATTCATTCATTATTCGCGGTTTCGATACGCGATTTACAGTCTATCGAGATGGATTACGGCTCGCGGAGCAGTCTTTCGAAACCGCCAATCTGGATCGTACCGAGGTCCTCAAGGGGCCGGCGTCGGCATTATTTGGGCGGATCGAGCCGGGCGGCCTCGTCAATATGGTGACGAAAAAGCCGTTGACCGAACGCTATTATTCGCTGGGCCAACAGTTCGGCTCATTTGATCTATACCGCACGACCCTCGATGCCACAGGGCCGGTTATTGATAACGGCGATCTGTCCTACCGTCTCAACTTCGTTTATCTAGACAGCGGCTCGTTTCGGGATTTCGTCGATCGGGAACGCAAATTCGTAGCGCCTCAGTTGACTTGGAGGCTTACCGAGAATACCGATATCAACTTCGGATACGAGTTCAAAGATGATGCGGTAACCGGCGATCGCGGCATTCCCGCGATCGGAAATCGGCCCGCCAAAGTCCCCATCAGCCGATTCATCGGTGAACCTGATTTGTCCCTGAACGAAGCCGAAAGCCATCTCGGGCACATCGGTTGGACGCACCGTTTCAACGACAACTGGCGAGTACAACAGAAGTTCGTCATCAACTTCGTGGACACCTTCAACCGGAACATCATTCCCATTTCCCTGCAAGCCGATAACCGGACTATCAACAGAGGTCTGTTCAACGGCCTCACCGAGCGGGAGACCTATGCGACCGATATCAATCTCAACGGGAAATTCGAGGCATTCGGCACTCAACATAATGTGTTGGTCGGATTCGACTTTCTGCGCTTTCAGAGTCGCCGCGGCGTAACGTTTCTGACAGGCGCGGATTTTATTCCGACACTGGACACATTTAACCCGGTTTACGGGATAGCCATTCCTGACAACCTTCCCGTCAACAATTTCTTTTCCACCAAGCAACAGTGGTTTGGCGTTTATCTCCAGGATCAGATCGATCTGACCCGTAATCTTCATTTGCTTTTCAGCGGCCGTTACGACTGGGCGGAAAATGCGAGCGGCTTTTCGTCGACCGGCTCTCCGAACTTGAATACGGTCAGAAATAACGAATTCAGTCCCCGCGTCGGGCTCCTGTTTAGCCCGAGGGATTGGTTATCCCTGTATGCCGACTGGACGCATGCTTTGGGTGCCGCCAATGCGGGGCAATCGGCGGACGGCAAGCCGTTCGATCCCGAGTTCGCAGAACAATTTGAGGGTGGGGTGAAACTGGAATTGTTGGATGGACGTTTCAACGCCAATCTGGCGGTTTACGAACTGACCAAGGAAAACATTTTGACCGCCGCCAGGGTCGATCCTTCAACCGCCACCGGTCCGTCCATTCAAGAGGCTATCGGTAAAGCCCGGAGTCGAGGTATCGAATTCGACTTTGCCGGCCATCTGACCGACGAATTCAGCCTAATCGGTAGCTACGCCTATACCGATACCCGAGTGCTAAATGATAACAATGGGAACGAGGGGCACCGTTTGCCGAATGTGCCGGAGCATGCGGGCAGCCTCTGGGTCAATTATGAGTTGCCTTTTGGATTCAAGTTGGGTACGGGCGTTTATATCTCGGATAAAAGGCAAGGCAATGCGCAAAACGATGTCCAATTACCAGGATATGTCCGCTGGGATGCGATGGCCGCCTATCAATGGAACATCGGCGTTTCAAAAATTACCGCACAAGTGAACGTGAACAACATCCTGGACAAGGAATACTACAAGTTTCTGGATATTGCCGGAAATCCGAGATTCGATATCAACCCCGGCGAGCCACTCACGGTCATCGGGTCTTTGAGGTTGGAATATTAGCTCTACATCAAAACCAATACTCTGAGGTGAGTATTCGGTGTTTGAGACTATATTATTAGTTGCGATACAGGAATGAACGCCAATAAATCGTCAATTATTTTGAATCGAACGGTAGGCAGTCTTCCGATATTCATATTGTCCTGTGAACGCTCAGGATCGACGCTCCTACGATATATCGTGGATACTCATCCCGATATATGCTGTCCTGGACAACTTTACCTAGGAAAACTGTGCCACTCTCTCTATACGTCAGCTTATTACTCCATAAGTCAAGCGAGTATTGATGATAATGAGGAAGGGAAGCAGCGGATTGCCTTTGCAGAGGCTCGGCAGACTGTCGAGAGTTTGATGGGGCGTTATGTTAATGCCAAGGGAAAGCGAATGTGGTGCGACAAGACAACGGCGAATGTCGAGTATCTTACAGTTCTTGATCGAACTTTTCCGGAGGCACGATATATCCTTCTATACAGGCATTGTATGGATGTGGCGTACTCTTGTATAAAGACTTCGAAGTTTGGTTTTATGCCGGAATTGTCGTCTTATCTTAGCAGATCTCCGGAGAATTTCGTTACCGCTGTGATCGAGAGTTGGGCAGATAAAACCAGAAAACTCCTGGAATTCGAAGGTAAGAACAAGAGTAAAACGCACCGGCTCACTTACGAGTCACTTGTATCCGATCCGGCGCGAGTGTTACGCGCCATGTTCGAGTTCATGGGGGTCGATTGGAACGATTCCATTTTGGAGCAGTGTTTTTGCGTACAACATGATAAGGGTGAAGGGGATACCAAGATAGAGTTTGAGCACAATATTCATATGGATTCGATTGGAAAAGGATACACAATACCGCGGGATTTTATAACTGATGCCATGCGTAGGCAGGCAGACGAATTACTAGTGTGTCTAGGTTATCTATCCATTGATGATTATTTTGATTTCCATGCGGACAGGAAAGAAGCTGCCGAAGGAAAAGCTCCAGCATATCCATCTGATAATGGTCAAATACGCGATTTTTTGGACCAGATCTTTGCGGCACGTAGTAAGAGAATCGGGCGAGCAAATTTGGTCGGCAAAAGCTGCAAGGTTATCGTTCCCGATGTGGAGGGCGGAATATGGATAATCGATCCGACTGCTCCAGAAAAGATACGGAGAACCCATGACCAAAAAACGACCTGTACAATATTACTCACATCCGATCTGCTTATCGATATGGTTGAAAATAAACAAAATCCAGTTTCTGCATACGAAGAGGGAAAAATAGAGGTTATCGGAAACGTTACTACGGCATTTGAATTTGGTCGGATTTTATTTAATTAGATGATTGGGTTACTAACTCGAATTGAAATGGAATAAGTCAGGAGGATTCGTATATGCAAACCGAGCTAAAACGGGACATTCAAATTAAGGCGCCTGTGCTCATTCTCTCATTGAAACGTTCGGGCTCCACATTGTTGAGAAATATCATCGATTCTCACCCGGATATATTCGCCTCGGCATTTATGATCGGGCCGCTGTGCGAAGCGCTGTATTCCACCAGTTATTTGTCCCTAGCCCATCTGGCCAACGGCTTGACGGAATCCCGGCGCCGTGAACGGGCGGTCGCCAAGGCGGGCGAAATCGTCGACCGCCTGATGCAGAGTTATGTTGCCGAAGGCCATGCCCGGTTTTGGTGCGACAAATCCCTAGTCAACCTCAACCATTTGCAGACTATCCGCCAAGTTTTGCCCGAAGCCCGGTACATCTGCCTATACCGGCAGTGCCTGGACGTCGTGCAATCGTATATTTCCATGTGCCGCCTGGGGTTCTTGCCGGAAGTCTGCGGCCACATCCAGAAAAGCCCGCATAACGCGGTGGCGGCGATCGCCGAATACTGGGTGGAGCGCAACAGCGCCATCCTGGAGTTCGAGAAGGCCAATGCCGGGCGCTGTTATCGGGTGAATTACGAAACTCTGGTCAGACAACCCCAAGAAACCTTGTCCGGGTTGTTCGCCTTTCTGGGGCTTGAGTGGGACGACGCCTTGCTGGAAAAGACCTTCGGCAAACCGCGGGACGGTTTCGCCGAAGGGGATATCAAGTTCCATTTTTCCAAGCAGGTCCATACCGATTCCATAGGCAGCGGCGCCTCGCTTCCGCTCAACACCTTGCCGGCGCCGCTGCGGGCGCGCATGGAAGCGCTGCTGGCGGAACTGGGTTATTCGGAACAAAGCGCGACCGTGGAACGGCCGAAAGCCCGAGTCGACGTGGCCGCGGTGCTGGAGCAGTTCAAGCAGGCCATAGACCGCAAGGCGGACTACGGCCGAACCATCGGCGGAACCTGCAAGTTGGTGATCAGCGGCTTTGAGCAGCAGGAATGGACCATCGACCTGACCAAGCCCAAAGGCGTGATAGAGCCGGGCGGCCGAGCGACCGATTGCGTCATCAGCCTGGCGGCGGACACCCTGATCGATTTGGCCGCCGGCAAGCGGTCCGTGGTGGAGGCCTTCGAGAACGGCGCCATCGGCATCGCCGGAAACGTAAGCCTGGCGACCAGTTTCGGCAAGTTGCTGCTGGCGTAGTGGGAGTATCGATTTGCTTCAGGCTGGCATCCGCTCATAGGGGATCTTCATGGCGATAATTTTTTTCTTGTTGCGCGCCGCAAAGTGGCAAATGGCATTGGCGCTTTGCGCCGGCCTGCTGAACGGTCTTTGCAGTGCCGGATTGGTGGCGTTCGTGGTCGCTGCGGTTTTTCACGAGGAATACGCTTCCTATCCCTTGGAGTGGATATTCGTGATGCTCGTGGCGCTGATGGTGTCCAGCCGCATATGCTCTTCGCTGCTTCTGACGCGGCTCGGGCAGTCGGCCCTGTTCCGGCTGCGGGGCGAGTTGGTTAGAAAGATCCTCGCCACGCCCTATCGGCGGCTGCAGGAATTGGGCGCGCCGCGTTTACTCGCGAATCTTACCGACGACATCGCCGTGATCGCCGAGTCGTTTTCTTGGATTCCGTTGCTGTGCATTAATCTCGCCACTGTGCTCGGCTGTCTCGCTTACGTGGGCTGGCTGTCGCCGCAGCTTTTCGGAGCGATGGCGGCGGTCATGGTTCTGGGTGTACTGAGTTTCCGCAGTGTCCAGCGCCGCGCCATAGGACGATTCAAGAACGCTCGCAAATGCGAGGACCGGCTTTTCCAGCATTTCCGTGGACTGACCGAAGGCATCAAAGAGTTGCAGCTCAATCGGGAAAAGCAGCTCGCATTCTTCGTCGACGAATTGCAGGCGACCGCCGAACAGGGGAAACGACATCAGGTTTCCGGCATGACCGCCTACGTGCTTGGGGCGAATTGGGCAACCGGCCAGTTTTATCTGGTCATCGGCCTTTTCCTGTTCGTGTTGCCGAAATATCTGCCGTCGTTGCCGGTGGAGGTTGTGGCGGGCGCGGTCCTCGCCGTCATGTACGTGATGGCGCCGCTGGTAAACCTGTTCAACGGCCTGCCCGTCTTGGGGCGGGCTCAAGTCGCCCTGGGAAAGCTGAAAAGTCTGAGCCTGGATATCGAGGCGAGTTCTCGCCCGCAGCATAGCTGGGACGGACGGATCGCAAAGGACGGGATCAACCGCGTGGAACTCGTCGGCGTGACGCACCGCTATTTTCGGGACGATACGGTAGGGGACTTTGTGCTCGGCCCGATCGATTTGGAACTGGTTCCCGGCGAACTGATCTTTCTCGTCGGCGGCAACGGCAGCGGCAAGACCACCCTGGCTTTGCTGTTGATCGGGCTTTATGTGCCGGAACGTGGCGTCATCCGTCTTAACGGCGAACCGATCACCGATGCGAATCGGGAGTTCTATCGTCAACACTTTTCCGTGGTGTTTTCCGACTTTTATCTTTTCGACAGTCTGTTGGGTTTCAAAAATCGGGAGTTGGACGAAAAGGCTCGGGAATACCTCCGACAGCTGCAACTCGACCACAAGGTCAAGATAGAAAACGGCCGGTTTTCTACCCTGGATCTCTCCCAGGGCCAGCGCAAGCGCCTGGCCTTGCTGGTGGCCTATCTCGAAGACCGCCCCTTCTATGTTTTCGACGAGTGGGCCGCTGACCAGGACCCGGTATTCAAGGCGATTTTCTACGCCGACATCCTGCCGTCGCTGAAGGCCAGGGGCAAGACAGTGGTGGTCATTACCCACGACGACGGTTATTTCCATCTGGCCGACCGCTGTTTGCGGCTGGAAGACGGAAAGATTACCGAAATATTCGTATCCGAAGGGAAGGGTGGCTTCGCCGCTCCCGAAGACGCCGTTTGCGATTGGAAGGGCGGCTCCGGCGCTCCCGGAGACGCCGTTTGCGATTGGAAGGGCGGCTCCGGCGCTCCCGAAGACGCCGTTTGCGATTGGAAGGGCGGCTCCGGCACTCCCGGAGACGCCGTTTGCGATTGGAAGGGTAGTACCAGGGGTGAGATTGTGACTTCTCCAAGCCGGCTGGCCGATGAGAACGGAGCGGAACAGTATGCACGCGCCCTGTAGACGTCGGCCTGCCGGTGATGGTCCGAAGGCGATTGACGCGACTCTGGCCTGGCACTGCCTGAGGGTGGCCGGATGAGCTTCAAATGGGTGGGCCGTGTCGCCGTCGCGGCCCTATCGGTGATGGTCGCCGTCATCGGTGGGGCTTTTTGGATCCTGCGGGCTTCGTTGCCGGAACGGGATGTGGCCTATGCCATGGCAGGGTTTCATGCGCCCGTCGACGTCGAATTCGACCGGCACGGCATTCCGCGGATCCGGGCCGCAACACGGGAGGATGCTTTCAGGGCGCTGGGCTTCGTGACCGCTCAGGAACGTCTGTTCCAGATGGATCTGTTGCGCCGGCGGAGTGCCGGGCGGCTCGCCGAGATTCTGGGAGCGCCTTTGCTGAAAAGCGATCGCTGGCATCGCGCCATGGGTTTTGGGCAGGTCGCCGCGGACATCGTGGCGCGCTTGCCCGACGATCAGAAAGGCGTCTTGACTGCTTATATCGGAGGCATCAACCAGGCGATGGAGAAGGCGAAGGTGTTGCCGTTCGAATTTCTGGCGCTGGGCTACCGTCCCGAGCCGTGGCGTGCGGAGGACAGCCTTTTGGTGGTGCTCGGCATGTTCGAGACGCTTACTTGGGGGCTCGGCGAAAAGGAGCGCATGACGACGGTGATGGAAGCTGCCTTGGGCCCGGAGATTCTGGCTTTTTTTACGCCCGACTCTGATCGCTATGCCGACAGCGTCGCCGCTGGCTCGATAGCCAGGCGACCGCCGCAACCCCTGCCGCGGGAGGCACTGGCCGCACTGTTGAGCGGGAGTTCCCGCCGGCAAGCCGGATTGGTGGGCGTTTCCGAGGTCGTGGCGGGTTCCAACGGATGGCTGGTCGGTCCGAAGAAGACCCGGGACGGACGCGCAATACTGGCGAACGACATGCACCTGGAACTTCGGGTGCCCAATATCTGGTATCGCGCCGAAGTGCACCTCGGGGATGGTTTCTTATCCGGGATTACTCTGCCGGGGGTGCCGCTGTTCATTTCCGGTGCCAATCGCCGCGTCGCCTGGGGTTTCACCAATGTCGCGGGCGATTTCCTCGATTTCGTTTCGCTCGACGTCGACGGGCAAAACCCTGCGGTTTACCGGACACCTTCCGGGAGCGCGGAGTTCGGATCGCGCCGAGAGACGATCCGGGTCAAAGGTCGGCCCGATACGACCGTCGAGGTGCGCACCACGATTTGGGGACCCGTGTTGCCTGAGCCGTTGCTCGGGAAACCGGTGGCCGTGCATTGGACGGCCCTGGACCCGGTTGCGACCGATTTGGATTTATTGCGCCTCGGCGATGCCGAGGATGTGTTCGAAGCCTTGTCGATTCTCCAACAGGCCGGGGGACCGCCCTTGAATGGGCTGGTCGCGGACGGCAAGGGCAACATCGGGTGGACTTACGCGGGCAAGATCCCGGCGAGAGACGGGCTGGACGGTTTGGTCAGCCGGTCCTGGGCAGATGGTACCGCGGGTTGGAAGGGGTACGTCCCGGGCAAAGATAAACCACGCATCGTCAATCCACCCGCGGGATATCTGGTCAATGCCAACCAGCGCATGGCAGGGAGGGAATACTCCCATGTCATCGGGCATGATTTCGACAGTGGTTATCGCGCTTACCGGATTTCCGAGCGGCTTGCAGAAATGGGCGATATCACGGAATGGGACCTACTGAAGGTACAGCTGGATACCCAGACCGACTTTTATCGTTACTACGAAAATTTGGCCTTGGCCGTCCTCGACCGGAAACGAACGGATGATACCGAAGGGGAGTTGAGCCATCTACGGCGCTATTTGCAATCGTGGGACGGCCGTGCCGAGCCCGCTTCTCTAGGCCTTCCGATTCTTGCGGAGTTTCGCCGGATATTGGCGGACGCCGTGCTCTCGCCCTTTTTCGCGCGCTGCCGTGAACTGGATCCGGATTTCGAATACAACTGGCGCAATATGGACGAACCGTTACGGGCACTGCTGGAAGCCCAAGCGCCGGAATTGCAGCCGGACAGAGACGTTTACCCCGATTGGGACGCCTTCATTTTGGCCAAGCTGAAGGAGGCAACGCATCGGGCGATGGCGAATTGCGGCACCCGGTCGCTGGAGAATCTGACCTGGGGATGCGTTAACAAGGCCCGCATCGAACATCCGTTTTCCGCCGTAGCGCCGCTGCTCGATGCGGTCCTCAACATGCCGGAGCAGGCGATACCGGGATGCGGCCACTGTGTACGTTTGGCGAACTCCCGGGGTGGTGCCAGCGAGCGGCTGGTCGTAGCCCCGGGCCGCGAGGCGAACGCGATTTTCCATATGCCGGCCGGGCAGTCGGGACATCCGCTTTCGGAATTCTATCGGGATCAGCAGAAAAACTGGGTGGATGGCGTGGCAGCGGAACTATTGGCGGGCAAAACGGTACATCGGCTGAAGTTTCGACCGATCAAGACAAGTTAAGGAGAGCGATGTGATTAATGTAGACGTTCGTGAGATTGGCAAGACGCTTCCGATGAATAGAGCAGTCGTATGGCATCGATCAACGGTGACGCGAAGCGACCGAGAGCGCCAGAACGGCCATAGCGGTTTGATCTTATGGTTCACCGGCTTGTCCGGGGCGGGCAAATCGACCTTGGCCAACCGGGTGGAAGAAAGTCTATTTCAAAGCGGATGTCGTACTTATGTTCTCGACGGCGACAATGTTCGACACGGGTTGTGCTCGGATCTCGGCTTCAGCACCGAAGATCGCCAGGAAAACATCCGCCGCATCGGCGAAACGGCGAAGCTTTTTTGGGACGCCGGCATCATTGTGCTCACGGCCTTCATTTCCCCGTTTCGTGCGGATCGGGAAATGGTGCGCGGACTGGTGGAGCCCGGAGAATTCATTGAAGTTTACTGCAACACGCCGTTGCATGTGTGCGAGCGGCGCGACCCCAAAGGGCTGTATCAAAAGGCGCGCCGGGGAGAAATATCGGAATTTACGGGCATTTCCTCACCCTACGAGGTGCCCCGGGATCCGGAAATCGAGGTTTTCACGGGGCGTGACGGCTTGGAGGAATGCGCGGCTGCTGTCGTCACCTATCTGCGGGTACACAGAAAGCTGCCGGACATCGCCGGTTCACCCCAGAAGGAGCGAGAAAGACCGTGACCACTCGGCGAATGGCCCCGGAAGAATGAGCCTTCTTCGAAAGGTTTTTCAGCGACTCCGGAATGAAGACGCGCGACGTATTGATAATGACCGGACAAACTCGATAAGAACAGGAGTATCAGGATGAAGATCGTTTCACTCGAAGCGGAGTGCGCCTTGAACGAAGGGCTTCCGGATGATGCGGGGATCACGGCACTCTCGATCAGCGTGGCGGGGCAGGTGACCGAGGCAGCGGACAATGGTCATTATCTCCGCCGCCAGGCGGCTTTCGAATCCAACGCCCGCAGTTATCCGCGCCGGTTGCCGATAGCCTTGAGACGGGCGCAAGGTATCTATCTGGAAGACGCCAGCGGTAAATCTTACATCGACTGTTTGTCCGGCGCCGGGGCTCTGGCATTGGGGCATTATCATTCGGTTGTAACGGAAGCCATCGAGCGGGTCTTGGCGGACCGCATTCCTTTTCAAACCCTGGATCTCACGACACCGATCAAAGACTGTTTCGTCGAGGAACTCTTCTCCACACTCCCGAAGGAATTTGCCAACCACGCCCGTATCCAGTTCTGCGGACCGTCCGGAGCGGATGCTGTCGAAGCGGCAATCAAGTTGGTCAAGACAGCCACCGGACGACGCTCTATCCTCGCCTTTCACGGTGCGTATCACGGTATGACCCACGGCGCTCTAGGTTTGACCGGCGAACTCGGCCCGAAGCTGGCGGTGTCCGGCCTGATGGCGGACGTGCATTTTCTGCCGTTTCCCTACGCCTATCGTTGCCCGTTTAACCTCGGTGGCGAAGCGGGTTGGCGCGCGTCCCTGCACTATATCGAGCGCCTGCTGGACGACAGCAACAGCGGTATCGCTTCGCCTGCGGCGATGATCCTCGAAGCCGTGCAAGGGGAGGGTGGTGTTATTCCGGCGCCGGATGAGTGGCTTTGGGAGATCCGGCGCATCACCCGCGAGCGGGGTATTCCCCTGATCGTTGATGAAGTGCAGACCGGCGTGGGCCGCACGGGGACGATGTACGCTTTCGAGCATGCCGCCATCCTACCGGACGTGTTGGTGCTTTCGAAAGCCGTGGGTGGCGGACTGCCTCTGAGTGTGGTGGTCTACCACGAAAGCTTTGATTGCTGGCAACCGGGTGCTCATGCTGGCACGTTCCGGGGTAACCAATTGGCCATGGCGGCGGGTACCGCGACCCTTCAATTCGTGAAAGACAATCGACTCCATGTTCATGCCGCTACCATGGGCGAGCGGCTGATGGGGCATTTGCGCCAACTTCAGCAAGATTTTCTTTGCCTCGGCGACGTACGGGGAAGGGGCTTGATGATCGGCGTCGAGATCGTGGATGCGCAAGCCGAGCCCGATCGTCTCGGCGCACGTCCACCGTGCCGTGAACTGGCCCGTCGGATTCAGAGGGCGTGTCTCGGCCACGGTTTGATCCTGGAATTGGGTGGACGCCAGGGATGCGTGGTGCGTTTTTTGCCGCCTTTGATCGTGACTAAGGGTGATGTCGACAAGATTGCCGCCATTTTCGGGAAATCCTTGGACGCCGTCGGGATTTCCGGATGAGCCGCCGAGTTTGGGTATTGATCCATCGTTACGCTGGCCTCGCCATGGCCGGGTTTTTGATTCTGGTCGGCTTGACCGGCAGCCTGCTCGCCGTTCTTTCGGAACTCAACCGTGCGTTTGCACCTCATTTGTTTCCAACCATCCAATCGGCGCGAACGATGGGCTTGGGCGAGTTGGCCCTGGCCGCTCAAGCCTTGCTGCCTAACGCCGATGTGACGCGGGTGTATCTAATTCCATTCGGCATTCGAGTGAACATTAATTTTATGGTGGGTTAGCGCAATGTAACCAAACTATTTTAAGTTTATCATTAGGTTACCTAATCACGACCTGATCTACCCTACAGAATTAATGCTCTATAGAAGAAAGCGATTTGGAATAACGCCGTCCGGTACGGCGTTGATTTGGTTCGATCCGCGCGTCGACCCCGCTACCGGGCAGCCTTATGAGCTTGGTTTTGACCAACTCGTCCTGGATGCGGGAACGGGGACGGAATTGGGGCGGCTGGCGACGGGTGGGTTGCCGACCGGGCTGGACAATCTGATGCCGTTCATCTATCGCCTGCACATGAATTTGGCCCTCGGGCCGGTGGGAAGCTGGATCTTGGGTATCACCGCGCTGGTGTGGACGATCGACTGCTTCGTGGCGTTTTACCTGACCCTGCCGGCGCGCAGGTCCGGGTCCCTCTCCCTCTGGGAACGGGTCAGGGTTAAGGCGAGGGCGGTAAAAGGTATTTTTCATTTCCATAAGTCCGGTGCCATTTTTCATTCCCTCGCCCCAGCCCGCTCCCAGAGGGAGAGGGGGAATAGGACTTCGGCTGATCGTTCCTTCTGGCAGCGCTGGAAACCAGCCTGGAAAGTCAAATGGACGGCGTCCGGCTACCGCATCAACTTCGACTTGCACCGAGCCGGCGGGCTCTGGCTGTGGATCATGCTGCTGGTGTTCACCTGGTCCAGTGTCGGGTTCAATCTGCACCAGGAAGTCTATCAGCCGGTCATGGGGCTGTTCTTCGATTTTCCCACCGAAAACGAACCGGCTGAACGCGAGCCGCTTCCGAATGCCGTGCCGTTGGGCTGGATCGAAGCTCAGGCCACGGCGGAGCGGTTGATGCGGGAACAGGCCGAACGCTACGGCTTTACGATCGAAAAGCCCGTTGCCTTGTACCGGCAGCCAGAAAGAGCGCGCTACCACTATCGGGTCAAGAGTAGCCTGGATGTCGGTTATGCCGCCACTGCCGTCCATTTTGATCTTTACTCCGGGCGTTTGCTGGACGTTTACCTTCCGACCGGCCATCATTCCGGTCACACGGCGACTACATGGCTTTCCGCCCTACACGAAGCCAAGGTGTTTGGTCTACCTTACCGAATTTTTGTGTGCCTATTGGGCCTGGCCATCGTCATGCTGTCGGTGACCGGTGTTGTCATCTGGCTCAGGAAACGTCGGGCACGGCGGCGTCGTCGCACAGTGGCCGCCCCCGGACCGACCGGATGCGCCTAGCGCAACCGCGTGGCAATCAGCCGCCTCCAGCGGCAATGGCAGCAAGCGTACAAGGACGGGAAAATCGTGGAGATGTCGGCAGGCGAATCGAAGGCGGGCAGGGAACCTGCCCCCGCTCATGTTGTTGGTTTTTCGATGTCGTCGGATTTTGCAGGGACGACAGGCTCACCAAATCCGATGAATTTCGTAGGCGGATAACTGGCTGTCCACGCTCAGGATGGGGATATCCTCGCTCAGGGCTTGAGCCACTAGCAGCCTGTCGAAGGGATCTCGGTGATGAAAGGGTAGGTCGGCCAGCCACATCGTATGGGCGATAGTGACTGGGAGCGGCGTTAAGGCATTGGCCTCGATGCGCTTGTCGATGAACTGCCGGGGCGGCTCGGCGAGGTTCAGTTTCCCGAGCGAGTATTTCACGGCGATTTCGAAGCCGGTGACCGCACTGAGCAGAATCTCGTTGTCGTTATCGAGAAAAACCGCTTTTGCGGTTTCGGAAAGCTTGGGATCGTCGGTCACCAGCCAGATGAAGGCATGAGTATCCAGGAGAACTTTCATTCGAAATAAGCCATGAAGTCCTCGGGAAGTTCCTCGAAATCGGGCTTAAGTTCGACCAGTCCCTTGGCTTCGCCCAAGCGTCGAGACGGCTTGGGCGCGGTGTACGGTATCAGGCGCACGATCGGTTTGTTGGCACGGGCGATGATGACTTCCTCGCCCGCTTCCACTCGTGCGAGCAGCGACGAAAGCTGGGTTTTCGCTTCATGGACATTGACTTGGTAAGGCATGACGATTTTGATCTCGGCGCTTGGCTAACTTATTGACTAAGTATAAGCGACAGATGGTCAAATAACAAACCCGACTCTCTACATTTGGGGCGAAGAACGCGATGACAAAATTCGATAAGGAGATACCACCCTGAATTCAGGGCTTGTTCCATTGGAAACCGGTTACGCGCTGGAGGAGCCGCCGAGTTTGGGTATTGATCCACCGTTACGCTGGCCTCGCCATGGCCGGACTCCTGATCCTGGTGGGGCTTACCGGGAGCCTGTTGGCGTTTCTGCCGGAACTGGATCGTCTGGCGAACCCCAAGGTGTACCAAGTACATCGGGGCGAGCCGCTGGACTTGGCCCGCCTCGCGGAATTGGGACAGGAAAAGGTGCCCCGCGCCCGTGTCGATACGGTCTTCTATGGTATCGAGGGTTCGGCCGCTTGGGTCGGCGTCAGTGCCCGGCCAGGCGAGCCCGAGTTGGGGTTCAGATACCTGCGGCTCGATCCTGTCACCGGAGAGGAGATCATACGTTTTACCTGGGGGCAATCTCGGAGTGCGTGCACAACTTGATGAATTTCGTCTACAAGCTGCATTTCGCTTTGGCAATGGACGGCATGAACGGCATCTGGATTCTCGGCATCTGCGCCCTGGTCTGGACTCTGGACTGCTTCGTCGCCTTTTATCTCACCCTGCCGCAGCGGCGCAGGTCGCGCGCACGCCACCCGGCCCTTTGGCCCGAAGAGGAGGGCTGCAGGAGCTGGTGGCAGCGCTGGAAACCGGCTTGGAAAATTCGCTGGCGAACGGGTGGCTACAAGCTCAATTTCGACCTGCACCGGGCCGGCGGCCTGTGGTTGTGGGCGGCGCTGCTGGTCTTCGCCTGGTCCAGCGTCTACATGAATCTTCCGGAGACGGTCTACACCTGGGCGATGCGGGCGGCGCTAGAATTCAAGGCGCCCTGGACCGAGCTGAGCGTACGCGCGGAACCTCTGCAAAATCCCGGCCTCGATTGGCGTCAAGCCCAGGCAGCGGGCGAACGGTTGATGGAACAACAGGCCATGCTCCACGGCTTCGCGATAGAGCATCCCGTCGCGCTGCGTCTCGATCGCGAACGCGGGGTCTATGTGTATCAAGTGCGCAGCTCGCGGGACATCCAGGCCAAGGGCGGCCTGACCCAGGTCTTTTTCGACGCCGACAGCGGCGAACTGAGGCTTCTCTTGCTGCCCACCGGCCAATATGCCGGCAATACCGTCACCACATGGCTGTTCGCTCTGCACAAGGCCGCCGTTTTTGGACTGCCCTATCGGATCTTCGTCTGCCTGCTCGGACTCGCCATCGTCATGCTGTCGGTGACGGGCGTCGTCATCTGGCTCAGGAAACGTCGGGCACGGCGGCGGCGTCGCACAGTGGCCGTCTCCGAACCGACCGGCATCGCCTGATCGAAAGGATCGAATTGATCGTGCCGAGGTTCGTCGCCTCTCCGCGAACGTCCTTCCACGTTTCGCCGTGGCTTTTGGGCTTGCTCCTGGTGACGACGAGCGGTTGCACGCTGACTCCGGAGCGGAATGCCGCGGACCTCTCGGGAACGGTCCCGAGCCGGTGGACCGGCACTGATCAGCCCGGCCGACCGGTCTTCGAACGTTGGGTGGATTCCTTCGCCGATCCCGCCTTGAGTGCCCTGGTGCAGGAATCCCTGGCCGGCAACTACGACCTCAAAGCGGTTGCCGCGCGGGTGGACGCCGCTCGGGAACAAGCCCGCATCGATGGCGCCTGGCGCTGGCCGCAGTTGGCGTTCGCCCCCGGCTACGAGCGCGCCCGGGTGCGCAGCGCCGGTTTCGGCTCGACCGAATTCGGTGCTTTCGAAGCCCTGTTCACGCTGGACTGGGAACTGGATGTCTGGGGTCGGATCCGGGCCTTCCAGCAGGCGGCCGTTCAGGAAGCCGCCGCGACCGAGGCCGATTTTCACGCCGCGCGCCTGTCGCTGGCGGCACGGACGGCGCAAAGTTATTTCGAGCTGGCGGAGGCGAAGCTCCAGGTCGAGGTCGCCGAGCGATCGATCCAAGAGCGCCGTACCATCGTCGAATTGGTGCGCGGCCGTTTCGCGCGGGGACTCACCCGCGGCCTCGATCTGCGCCTCGCGCTCACGGATCTCGCCAACGCCGAGGCCCAGCTGGCGGTGGCGCGCAATCGGGTCCAGTTGGCTACCCGTCGGCTGGAAGTGCTGCTGGGCCGTTATCCCTCCGGCCGTCTGACCGCGACCGCCCGCCTGCCGGAGCCCCCGGTTTCTCTATCCGCCGGCCTGCCTGCGGAGCTGTTGGCGCGGCGTCCCGATCTGATCGCCGCCTTCGAGCGCCTGCGTGCCGCCGATTTTCGGGTGGAGAGCGCGCAAAAGGCCCTTCTGCCGCGAGTGGCGCTCACCGCTGCCGGCGGCACGCGTAGCGCGGCCTTGACGGAACTCATCGATCCCCGCGCCGCCGCCTGGAATGTGTTCATGGGCCTAATCCAGCCGCTCTTCACCGGCGGACGACTGAAGGGCGAGATTCGGCTGAACCAAGCCCTGGCCGAGGAAGCGCTCAACCGCTACAAGAGCGCGGCGCTCAACGCCTTCCGCGAAGTGGAACAGTCCCTCGCCGCCGAGGAATGGCTGCGGGGCCAGGAGCAAGCCCTGCGGGAAGCCGTGGAGCAAACCGAGGCGAGCCGGAGGCTGGCGGTGTATGCCTACCGCCACGGCTTCATCGAAATCCTCACCCTCCTGGACAGCTACCGCAGCACCCTCAACGCCCAAAGCGCGCACCTCTCGGTCAAGCGGCAGTTGCTCAACAACCGGATCGAGCTGTATCTGGCCTTGGGAGGGGGAGTATGAGGCTGGGGACTGGAGGCTTTAGGCTTGCGGCCGGAAAGATCGAATGCGCCGGGCATAGCCCGAGTTGCGTCGAATCCACACCAGGCTCGGGAGGTTTTCCTCCAGCCTCCAGCCTAAAGCCTAAAGCCTCCCTGAAAATCCTCCTGCCCATCCTCGTCCTGCTGGCCGGCGTCGCCGGGGCCTGGGCCATCATCGCGAATCGCCGGGGTATCGAGTCCCAAGCCCCGCAGGC
>NZ_JBDIVO010000017.1:0-33573 GCF_039794385.1 Methylocaldum sp.
CTGCGCGGGCATGAATCGTGACGAATAAAATGGGCGAAGCAAAGGCGTTAGGCAATACGATCCTATGGTACGACAGCGCATCATCCTACTGCCCTGCAGCCGCCTCGGGCCGACCTTTGCCTGAATAAAAAGCCGAATCCCGAGGCAGCCGCACCGATTGCCGTCAGATCGCCGATACGCCTGCGTGGGACAGCGTGGATTGTTCGTGCCACTGGCGCACCTGCATCAGGTGATCATCCTCCTCCGCAAGCGCCGTCCGGAAATCGTTGGCCATATCATCAAGCCCCATCTCGCTGGTCAATCGGATCAAGAGTTCCCAACCGGCATGATCGACCAGCTCGGCGGTGAGGATTGCTTCTAAGGATTGGTCTATGGAGGTGCGCGGATCGCTCATGATCTGAAGCACTCCGCTCGACGCGACGGCGCTGACGTCCGCACCGGGCGTTTGCGTGGTCGGATCGGCGCCTAACGACTCCAGTGCCTTTGCCACCAGCTTGAAATGCTGGGCCTCCTCTCGCCGAAAACGTTTGAGCGTGTCGACGGAGATCGGCGAGCCGGCCTCGGACGCGGTTTCACATTTGTTAATGAGATAGTCGTAGAGCCGCGTACCGGTGCGCTCGAACGCCAGGCGCTCGCCCAGCTTATCGACCAAGACTTCGGGATGCTTGCCGGTCAGTTTCTGTAGGGTGGCCTGAGCCATACCTTTCAAGGTACCCGGCGGCGGAACCGACCCCACCGGCTCGGCTTCCCGAATATAGACGCTATCGAGTTTCGCAAGCGCCGATTCGTCTCCCGACGAACTCGGAGGAGCCGCCTGCGCCGCGTCTATCATCCGCTGGCTGTCGACCGGCGACATGCCGATACCGGTGCGATTTTTCGAGCTCATCTCGACTGATGTTTTTTCCATGGTTCAACTCCTCAGACGGTTTCTTGCGATTTATGCGACCCTGCGATTCAACTCGGTACCGGGGGACCACTGGTATCCCGCCGCCACCGTTTGAGATGGCGACCCGTCCGAATTCATATGCTGCCGGTAATCCAAGGACGCCGAATCTTCCTGCGACTTATCGACAAATTGAGTGCCGCGGGTGCGCAAGTCCACTTCTTGATCGAGCACCTTGCGGACGAATTCGCGGTTGCTCTTGAACGGAATAGGTTCCGGCAACGTGTCTGAAATGACCTCGGCCGGATCGCGCCTCTCATACTTCTTGAACAGTTCCGACACGTATGCGACATGTCCGAGCTCATAATCCAGGAAACGCTCCCATATCGCCTTGATGCGCGGGTTGGATTCCTGCTCCACGCAGCTGTAGTAGTTGTAGGCTTCCGTCGCTTCGTGCAGCAGCCATTTTTCGAGCCATGTTTCGTTGGGGTCTATGATGGACTCATACTGAGTGACATGCTGCTCCTCGATCGAGGCGATTTCGGCATATAACTGGCGGGCGACCGCATCGGCATACATCGGTCCGACATTGGCGTAGAAATCATGGGTCTGATACTCGGCGGCCATGATCGTCGTCGCATGCAGCTTGCTGATCGCGGCCGCTTTGGTTCGATCGTAGTGCTCGCGCAAATCGTTCTCCGGCGCTCGATGCTCATCCACGGTCGGTCTTCCCGGGATGATGTCCGTGTGGGATTGCAGAATGTTGTTCGCGTCTTTGCCCTCGAGCCGATCCAACAGCGCCGAATAGCGGTAAAGGTGGTCGAAATCCTCCAGCAAGCCGAAGCGGTAAACCTGAGCCAGATAGCCGTCGGGCTCGTTTTGCGCTACCGCCGCGGTGACCTCGACGGCCACTTGCTCGTAGGCGATGGTGGTCTCCAGCGGTGAATGATCGGAAGAAATGAGCCAATTGACGGTAGTCTGCTGATGCTGTTCGGCCCGCCTGACCTTAGCCAGCGGTACCTGAAGGTCCTTGTTCATCCGTGCGCACAGGTGCTGAAAACGTAGCGCCTCCATTTCAAGTCCGTTCATGAGGATGATCCTGACTCGCGTGAACGCCTCGTCATCGAGCTTGCTGATCGGCTTCTGAACCATCTCTTTCCACGTGAACCGTTGCTTTTCAAGGGGAACACCCCTCGAGTCAAAGAGCTTTACGGCCATAACGCCTCCTGTCCAAAAATAAGTCAGTCCCAAGGAAATATCGTTTCGTTTTCGAAACACTCCTGACTATGACAGCGGGAAGGAGAATGGATTCAGGCAAACGATCTAAGTGCATTCACTTACCCTGCATGACATATTGTTCATCTCTGGTGCACATCCGTCCTTTTCGCACCATATAGGATCATTCGGCGCTGCACCGTTTCGGGAAGACATGCCCCAAAACGAGGCCATATGCTGCCAAGAACAAAAGGCTCGTTTCTTGCTTACGACACCCCGTCCTGAAACCAAAGAGATCGTTTTTATGGAGACTGTCAGTAAAAGCAACGACGTATTCTTCGTGCTACTCGGCGCGGTCATGGTGCTTGCAATGCACGCCGGCTTCGCGTTTCTCGAACTCGGCACCGTTCGCCGCAAGAATCAGGTTAATGCCTTGGTAAAGATCCTGACGGATTTCGCCATGTCGACCGTAGCCTATTTTTTTATCGGCTATTACATCGCCTACGGCGTCCAATTCTTCGACGGGGCGGCACATCTGGCTCAAAACAACGGCTATGAGCTGGTCAAGTTTTTCTTCCTGCTCACTTTCGCAGCCGCGATTCCCGCTATCGTGTCCGGCGGGATAGCGGAACGCGCGAAATTCAATCCGCAAATAACCGCTACGTTTTTGCTGGTCGGGCTCGTGTACCCGTTTTTCGAGGGGATTGCATGGAACAAGAATTTCGGCGTTCAGGCTTGGCTCGAGCAGAATTTCGGAGCAGGATTCCACGATTTTGCCGGTTCGGTCGTGGTGCATGCCGTAGGCGGCTGGATCGGCCTGGTCGCCGTGATTCTGCTTGGGCCGCGCCGGGGCCGTTATCATCGAAACGGCGACATCTCCGCCCATCCACCATCAAGCATACCGTTTCTGGCGCTCGGTGCCTGGATACTGACTGTCGGCTGGTTCGGCTTCAACGTCATGTCGGCGCAGACCTTGAATGCTGCCAGCGGTTTAGTAGCCTTGAATTCTCTCATGGCGATGGTCGGGGGGACCTTGGCTGCTCTTCTGATGGGACGCAACGATCCCGGCTTCGTACACAATGGTCCCTTGGCCGGTTTGGTTGCCGTATGTGCGGGATCCGATCTCATGCACCCGATCGGTGCATTGGTAGTCGGGGCCGGCGCCGGGATTCTGTTCGTCGTCTTGTTCACCCTGACCCAGAATCGCTGGAAGATTGACGATGTGTTGGGCGTTTGGCCCTTGCACGGCCTTTGTGGGGCATGGGGAGGAATCGCTGCCGGAATTTTTGGCCTGCCAGCGTTCGGGGGTGTCGGCGGCGTCAGTTTCTTATCGCAGTTGATCGGCACCGGGCTCGGGCTTTTCGTAGCCGCGGTCGGCGGTCTCCTGATTTATGGATTTCTCAGGCTTACGGTCGGATTGCGCCTGGACCCGGAAGATGAATTCGCCGGCGCGGACTTAACCATCCATAAAATCAGCGCTTCCCCGGAGAAAGAAGCCGGCTGGTAGGTTCATTCACTCTCGGCCGATTTTTACCGGCCTTTTGATCCTCAAAACGTGGGCAGCATATTGTCGTGCGCCAATAGGTGCAGAGCGTTCTCCAGTCATGTTTTCAAGAAAGCTGTTAGGCCGCGTCTTGTTTCCCGTCACAAGAAATCGCCTGTTCGACGCTTTATAAATGGCAGATTGCAGCCTGTATCTGTAAACTGAAAACAGCAGGGTCGACGCTCTGTTCTGCACCAGGAAGACACCGTGAGGAAGCTCGACGAGACGCGAACTAGATAAACCCTGGCTTGGGCAAAATTTTTGCGCGGCTGCCCGAGAACCGGGGCACGAAGAACCAAAGGGGATCCACGATGAAAAAGGCCGGAGTGATTGGAGCAGGAGTGCTCGCAGCTATTTTTTGGGGCGATGTGCTGCTGGATTTTCTGATCACGGCGGTGGAACTTCTGCTCGAAACTCTCGAATTGGTGACCGAGCATGTCCTGGAGGCTCTCCTTGCCCTCACCCCGTATGAAGCTCAGGCAGTTACCGCGTGGCTCGGATTCGGCCTGCTGATGCTCATCCTCCTTTTCGGATTCAAAAAGCTGAACGGAATTTTCCAACGAGCCAAATCAACCGTTCCCGTTTGGTGGCAGGAACAAAAAGAGCGCGTCCAAGTCAGCTGGTCGAGCATCGGCTGGCAAATCGCCCTGACGGGGATGGCCCTGATACTCCTGCTTCTTTATATCTAGCGGAAAAGCCGAGCACCAGGCCTTGGGCAACCTCGACCGTCCGCCGCGATGACAATCATCCGACAAACGGCCAAGGCAGATATCGACAATCGCGAATGTTCCCTTATTTCTGCATCAGGCGCCCGCCGCACGGGTGGCTTTTTTGCGTTCGTGTTCCAGAAGCAGCTTTTTTCTGAGTCGAACGGATTTCGGGGTCACCTCCACCAGTTCGTCATCGTCGATGAACTCCAGAGCCTGCTCCAGACTCAGTTTGATGGGCGGAGTCAAAATGATGTTCTCGTCGCTGCCGGCGGCGCGAATATTGGTCAACTGCTTGGCTTTGGTGGGGTTCACCACCAGGTCGTTGTCGCGGGAATGGATGCCGATGATCATGCCCTCGTAGACTTCCGTGCCGTGCTCGATGAACAGGCGTCCGCGTTCTTGCAGATTGAACAGCGCATAGCCCAGGGCCTTGCCTTCCACCATGGAAATCATCACACCGTTGATACGCTGGCCGATATCGCCTTTCTTCACCGGGCCGTAATGATCGAAGACGTGGTACAGAAGGCCGGTGCCCGAGGTGGCAGTCATGAATTCGGTCTGAAAGCCGATCAGGCCGCGTGACGGCATCATGTATTCCAGCCGTACCCTGCCCTGCCCGTCCGGCACCATGTTCAAAAGATCGCCCTTGCGCTCGCCCAGTTTCTCCATCACCGCGCCCTGATTCGCCTCCTCCACTTCGATGGTGACGAATTCATAGGGTTCGCAGAGCTCGCCGTCGACCTCCTTGATGATCACCTCGGGACGCGACACGCCAAGCTCGTAGCCCTCGCGGCGCATGTTTTCAATCAGGATGGAGAGATGCAACTCGCCGCGTCCCGAAACCTTGAATTTGTCGGGATCGGACGTGTCTTCCACGCGCAGGGCAACGTTGTGCAGCAGTTCCCGCTGAAGACGTTCGCGAATTTGCCGCGACGTGACGAACTTGCCCTCCTTGCCGGCAAAAGGCGAGTTGTTGACCTGGAAGGTCATGCTCACGGTGGGCTCGTCAACGGTCAAAGGCGGAAGCGGCTCTACGCAATCGACGGCACAAATGGTGTCGGAAATCTCCAGCGCATCGATGCCGGTGAAGGCGATGATATCGCCGGCATTCGCCTCGGGCACTTCGACCCTTTCCAGCCCCTTGAATCCGAACACCTGCAGGATACGGGCGTTGCGCTGCTTGCCGTCGCGGCTGACGACCACCACCGGGGTGTTGGTCCTGATGGTGCCGCGCTGGATGCGGCCGATGCCGATCACGCCCACATAGGAGCTATAGTCCAGCTGGCTGATCTGCATTTGAAAGCCGCCCTCTTCGTCGACCACGGGCGGATGCACCTTTTCGATAATGGTTTCGAACAAGGGGTCCATGTTGCCTTCGCGGATATCCGGGCTGTGGCCGGCATAGCCGTTCAGGGCGGATGCGTAAATGACCGGAAAGTCGAGCTGCTCTTCGGTCGCTCCCAGCCGGTCGAATAAATCGAAGGTCTGGTCCAATACCCAATGGGCGCGCGCTCCCGGACGATCGATTTTATTGATGACGACGATGGGCTTGAGCCCCAGGGCGAACGCCTTCTGCGTCACGAAACGGGTCTGCGGCATCGGGCCGTCTACCGCATCGACCAAGAGCAGCACGGAATCGACCATGGACAAAACGCGTTCGACTTCGCCGCCGAAGTCGGCGTGGCCGGGGGTATCGACGATGTTGATGTGATAGCCGTTCCAGTCGATGGCGGTGTTCTTGGCCAGAATGGTGATACCGCGCTCCTTCTCCAGGGCGTTCGAGTCCATGACCCGTTCCTCCACTTTTTCGTGGGCGGCGAACGTGCCGGATTGCTGGAGCAGCTTATCGACCAGAGTGGTCTTGCCGTGGTCTACGTGGGCGATGATGGCGATATTGCGAAGTTTTTCGATCATAAATCGGAAAAAGGATGGATGGTGGGGGCGGGGAGCCGGGTAAAACCGGTTATTCTACCAGATTTTAAAGCTCACTCAGTCCTGAGCGGACGCACCGCTTTCGCCCTGCTGGACATGCGACCAGTAACCCCAATCCAGTCTGCGCCAGCGGGCAGGAATCAGGTCGCAATAAAGGAATAAGCACCGGACAACAGAGTGAAGCGTCTTGCGGAACACGCCCCGCTCCAGACGACGATGATCCATTGCATATACGGGCAGATCCGGTGCGAACGCGGTGCGGTAGCCGGCGCGTTTAATGCGCCAGACCAGTTCCGAATCTTCGTTGCAAAGCAGATCGGGATCGAATCCGCCCACCTCCGTCACGATATGGCGCCTGACCAGCAAATTGGAGCCGCTCGCCGCAGGAATTCCCATTTTGTGAGATATCCATTGCCCGTGGGCGAACCAGCGGTAATATCGGCGAAATCGATTGTGCGACAGTTTTGGACCGTAGACGCAGTCGAATTCCGCATATCCGGCGAGTGCCCGAAAGTAGGTTGGTGGGAATACCACGTCTGCGTCCGTAAACAAGACCCATCCGGTTCCGGCCAACTCCATACCGATCTGACGAGCTTCCGATATCGTGCTTTTCAGCCTCACGATTTGGGTGAACTCCGGCGAACGGTGGCGAGCGACGATTTCCGCAGTTCGGTCGTCCCCGGCATCCACGACAATGAGACGACAGCGATCCGGTAACGACGACAGAAAATGAGCGATGTTTATCTCTTCGTTCAGCGTCGGCAGCACAACCGTGATATCACTCGATTGCATGAAAACCCCTCTGATCCCTTCTCTATCGTTTTTGCGATACATGAGGCGACTATCATTAACATCGCCATGTTGCAAAACGAAGAACGGTAGCCGGTTTAAAGGGATTTATCGCAGGTCGAGCCTTTGATATGCGGATACGGACGCAGGGGGGGTGCGAAGCGCCTATCGGATCCGCGCCTTCCCCATTTCCGTGTGCGTTAGGGCGTTTAAAGTGACGGGCTCTTTCGTCCCTATCAGCTTTGCTCCCAAGGAAGCCCATGATAACGCCAGCCGCCGACGCTGCTACGATGTTTCTGTTCGTCGAGAGGGCCTTCGAAGCCTTGCTCGATATTCGTAAGATCCGAATAGCCTTCGGCTGCCAAGGCATTGGCGGCATCGAGCGAACGCTGCCCGCTGCGGCACAATAAGAAAATCGGGGTATCGGCGTTCGGAGCGATTTGGCGAACGCGATTCACGAAGTCCGGATTGGGCTTCCAGTCCGGCGCCCATTTCCACGGAATGTTGATGGCGCCGCACGGATGCCCGACATAGGAGAATTCCAAAGGATCGCGGACATCCAGCAGCACGGCACCGCTTTGTTCCCTGAAAGCATTCCACGCGTTGGGCGGAGTTAAGCTTTTTACAGACGACATCTTGGTACTCCTGAAGAGTTGATTCACGTGAGCAAGGTACCGCTACACGGCGCCTATGCCTTTTGCCCCACAAAAAAAGCCTCGTTGCGACTGCCTCGGTTCAAATCGCCGATTTGTCCTTCTTCCCGATAAAACACGAGTCTGAGGCTGCCAAACAGCCGAGGCAGTTCGTTCGTATCGAGAAGAAAAGCCGGATTTGTAGGCCCGATCCCGGCAGCTTTGTCTCGTGTGTAAGTCTGATAGAAGAGCAAGCCGCCGGGTTTCAGCGCCTTTGTAATAGCCAAGGTCAAAGACCGTTCCAAAAAGCGGCTGACGACGATGACGTCGAAGGATTCCGCCGTGGGAGGCAGCTCGACCACGTCTCTGGTCTCGGCGCGGAGACCCAGACCGAGCCGTCGGGCATGGACGTTCAGCCGGCTGATCGCCTCCGGAGAAATATCCCATGCCTGGGTCTCCAGCCCTCGCCGCGCCAGAAACAACGCGTTTCCTCCCAGCCCGCAAGCCAAGTCCAAGGCGGTTCCGGATTCAGGGAGAAGATGCGCATTATCCGCCAAAACCGGTGCCGGCTCGGGAATCGCGTCGCCGGCTCCCCGGTAGATCCGGTCCCATTTGTCTCGAATCGGAAACCCGTCGTCGGTCATAGATAATCTCCGGAATCAAACCGGTACATCGGTAGCTTGAAAGATTTGTTCGACCATGGGAATAAGTTTCTTGTCGAGTAGGAACATGATGACGTGATCACCCTCCTCGATCACCGTGTCGTGGTGAACCTGAATCACCTCGTCCCCCCTGACCAAGGCCCCCATCACCACGCCCGGCGGAATGTTGATCTTGTCGATGGGTATGCCGACCACCTTCGAGCTGCCGCGGCGCCCGTGGGCGACCGCTTCGATCGCTTCCGAGGCGCCATGCCGAAGGGAGTGGACCTGAACGATATCGCCGCGCCGAACATAACGCAGCAAGGCGCTGATGGTCGCCTGCTGCGGAGAAAGGACGAGGTCCACCAGTGAGGAATCGACGAGGTCCGCGTAAGCGCTCTTGTTCACCAGGCTGATCACCCGGCGGGCACCCAGGCGTTTGGCCAACATGGCGGACAAAATATTGGCTTCGTCGTCGTTGGTAATGGCGCAGAAAATATCGGTGTTCTCGATGTTTTCGCTGAGCAGAAGCTCCTTGTCCGAAGCATCGCCCGCCAATACCACCGTATTGCTCAGATCGGCGGCGATTTTCTGGGCGCGCTTATAATCCTTTTCTACGAGCTTGACCTGATAACGCCCCTCCAGCGCTTGAGCCACGCGCTTGCCGATGTGCCCGCCGCCGGCGAACATCAGTCGCTTGTAAGGCCGTTCGAGCTCTCTGAGCTCGCTCATGACCGCTTTGATTTCTTCGGACGATGCGGCGAAAAATACCTCGTCATCCGCCTGAATAATGGTTTTTCCGTTCGGGATGACAGGCAGGCCGTTTCGAAAAATTGCCGTGATGCGCGCATGGACATTCGGCATGTGCTGATGAAGCTCGCGGATTTCCCGCCCGACCAGCGGCCCGCCTTGATGGGCCCTGACCGACACCAGCCGGACGCGGCCTTCGGCAAAATCCAGGACCTGAGAGGCCCCCGGATACTTGAGCAGCCGCTCGATGAATTGCGTGATGATCTGTTCCGGGCTGATGACGACGTCGATAGGAATGGTCTCGGGGGAAAAAATGCCCGGATAGCTGAAATATTCGATGGCGCGGACCCGGGCGATCTTTCGCGGAATCTTGAACAGGATATCCGCCATCTGACAGGCCAGCATATTGGTTTCATCGTCGCTGGTGACGGCGATGAGCATATCGGCCTCATCCGCCCCGGCTCGCTTCAATACCGTGGGATGCGCCGCATTGCCCTGAACCGTGCCGATGTCGAACCGGTCTTGCAAATCCTTCAATAAGGCGGGCTGCGTATCGACCATGACGATATCGTTAGCCTCGCTCGCCAAGCTGGCGAGCACGCTGCTTCCGACCTGCCCGGCGCCAAGTATGATTATTTTCATTATCGAGAGCAGAAGTTAGAGAAACTAAGACAGGAAACGGCAAATTCGAGAGCCGCGATGCTATCGCTTTTCTCTGAATTTGATCCCAAGCGAATTGAGCTTGCGATACAAATGAGTACGCTCGAGGCCGATGGCATGTGAAAGACGGGCAACGCTGCCGCTGTATTTTTCCAGGTGATACTCGAGATAAGCCTTTTCGAACCGTTCGCGCGCCTCTTTGAGCGGCAGGTCATAGAAATCGGGCTGGCCCGCGGCTGGGCCGACTTCGCCCAAGGACTCGCCGAGCGCCGCCTTCACTTCGTCCAGCTCTACCTCTTCCCCGCTGCCCAGGATCAAGAGGCGCTGCACCAGATTCTTGAGCTCGCGGATATTGCCATGCCACGGATAATTCCGCAAAAAGTTCTGGACCGGAACGGGAAACTTCCGGAACGGCAATTTCTCCCGGCTCACGAAGTAATCCACATAAAACCGCAGCAGCTCGGGCACATCTTCGCTGTGTTCGCGCAAGGGCGGAACCTTGAGCGTGACGACGTTCAGCAGGTAATAGAGCTCGCGCCGGAAACGGCCGGCCCGCACCTCTTCTTCCAACGATTTTCGGGTCGATGCGACGATGCGGACATCCACGTTGATCAGTTCACTGCCGCCCACCCGCGAGAATGAACTCGATTCCAGCGCGCTGAGGAGGCGCAACTGCGTCTCCTCTTCCATATCGGCCACTTCGTCGAGGAATAACGTTCCGCCGTGCGCCTGCTCCAGCAATCCGTAGTGAATCCGGCCGTCTTCCATCCTGCCGAAAAATTCCACCGCCGAGAACTGCGGCGCGATCGTGCCTACGCCCACGTCCACGAAAGGGCCGTCGCGCCGCGCGCTGTTGGCATGAAGATAACGCGCCAGGGTTTCTTTCCCGGAACCGGGCTCGCCCACGAACAAGACGCGGGCGTCGTGCTGCGCCAAACGCTTGATCTGATCGCGGAGGCGCTCCATGGCGGCGCTCTTGCCGACAGGTTCTATCGGGATGTCCACCCGCCGCTTCAATCCGATGTTTTCCCGCTTGAGCCTGGCGTTTTCCAGGGCCCGCTCGACGGTAACCAGGAGTTTGGCCAGGGACAACGGCTTTTCAAGAAAATCGTACGCGCCCAGCCGGGTCGCTTCGACCGCGGTTTCAACCGTCGCGTGCCCGGACATCATGATGACAGGGCAAAGCTGGTCATCCCGGAGCCACTCTTTCAGCAGAGTGATGCCGTCCTCGTCCGGCATCCAGATATCCAGCAATATCAGATCCGGCATGCGTTCCGCCCTGAGCTTGCGCGCAACGCTCGCGTTCTCGGCCGCGGCAACCCGATAGCCCTCGTCCTCCAGAATCTCCTGGAGCAATTGGCGAATGTCCGGCTCGTCGTCCACCACCAAAATATTCGCTTTGACCACCGCTTATACCTCCATCGCTAGCCCGCGCACCGCAGCCGTTTCGGTTGCGATGGGCACTCGTATGATAAAGCGCGCGCCTTCACCGCGCCCCGAAACCAGCCGGATGCTTCCCCCATGCTCCTCGACAATCTTCTTTACAATGGCCAATCCCAAACCGGTACCCTTCGATTTAGTCGTTACATAAGGTTCGAAAATTCGGTCAGCCTGCTCGGGCGGAATACCGGGCCCGGAGTCGTGCAACTCGATTTCGACGTAATGATGACGGTTTTCCTCGATCAAACGCGTCTGAATGCCCATTTTACCCGACACCCCCGGTGCCATGGCTTCCTGCGCGTTCTTGATCATGTTGTGCAGAACCTGTCGAATTCTGATCGGATCGGCGTATATCGGAGGCAAAGTGGGCTCCAGATCGAGTTCGAACTCCAAACCGGATTGAGGCGGATAAAGCGCCACGACTTCCTCGATCAAAGCATCGATATCGATCCGTTGCAACTGGATAATGGATGGTTTGGCGTATTCGGAGAAGGCATTGACCATGGTCTTCATGGCCTCGACCTGTTGCACGATGGTACGGGTCGCGCGATCCAGAACCTCGGCTTCGGCCGTCTCCAGATTCTTGGACAGCTTGTGCTTGAGACGCTCGGCCGAAAGCTGAATCGGTGTGAGCGGATTTTTGATCTCGTGTGCCAGACGCTGAGCCACTTCGCTCCATGCCGCCTGACGCTGGGCCTGGATCAGTGCGGTGACATCGTCGAACACCACGACGGCACCTTGCGACTCACCGTCCGAACCGAATAGCGGCGTTCCGCGGCATAAGAGTTCCTGCCGGCCTTTGGGCCCGAGGAAGGGAATTTCTTCGCGCCAGACGCTATTTTCCTTTTCCAATCGATTTCCAACGATTTGCATCAAATCAGCCAGATGCGGCTGCGCTTCCGTCAGCTCGCCGATCGTAGCGCCGACGCTCTTGTCGAGTTCGGCGTGAAGAATGGCATTCGCGGCCTGATTGGCGGTCAGAAGCCGCATCGACTCGTCGAAACTCAACACGCCGGAGGAAAGGTTCGCCAATACGGTTTCCAGATAGGCGCGCTGGCGCTCAACCTCCTGCCGGGAATGCTGCGCCTCGTCTCTTGCCTGGGCGATCTTCTGCGTCATGGCGTTGAACGACTCGACCAAGAAGCCCAGCTCATCCTTGCGTTTTACCGGCAAGCGCTTCTCGTAATTGCCTTGGGCCACGGCTCTGGTGCCCTGGGCCAAATACCGGACCGGAGCCACGATGCGGCGGATGCTGAGAAACGCGGACCACATCGCGGCTAAAAGACTCAGAAGGAGTACCAGAGACAGGGTCAGGGAAAACGTCAGCTTCAATGACCCCCGCAGAAAGGTAAGCTCCTTGTAGTGAACATAAGCCGCCTCGACCGTTTTCGCGAGATCGGCCACACGCAACGGTACCGGATAAATGCCTTGAAGGTATTGCGCGTCATCCCCTGCGATGGATACGACCGCCCTGATTTGCAGGCCGTTTCCGACGTCGGGTTCGAGACCTACGTACGATTTGCCTTGCTTCACCTGCAACAAGACGCCCGTTTCCGGAAAGTCCGGAATGATTCTTCCGGTTTGGCTGCCGATAAAGCCCATAATGCGGCCTTGCTTGGAAAAAACGGTGAGCTCGCCGTCCTCGGCATGGCTGCGCAGCTCTGCCAAGCGAATAGGCACAAGACCTTCCGGCGAGCCTTCCAAGCCTTCCGCCATTTGCTCGGTTTGCTTCAAGACGGCTCGCATACGTTCGTCCAAAGCGGCTTGTCCCAGTTGCAGCGCATCCTCCATGGCCTGGTCGACGCGGACATCGAACCAACTGTCGATGCTCTGCTGAAGGAATTGCATGGAGTAATAAAAGACTATGGTGGCCGGGGCCAGGCTCAGCAGGGTGAACAGAAACACCATGCGGAGCGTGAGATTGGAACCGGCCGCCTTCCGCCTCAACTGTTTCAGCAGCCAGTAGACGTTGGCGCCCACCAATCCCAGAAGCAAAACCGATCCCAGCGAATTGATCAGCACCAGCCAGGAATACATCTTTCCGAGCTGGGACGCGTCTTGGGTCGCCGTACTCATCAAATGAAGCGATGCCAAGAGCGCCGAAAACAGCGCCAGGATCGTTAAACTGAGCGGTGGCTTTAATCTGCGACGCGCCATCGGTACCAGGAACTCCCGAGATACCAGCTTGGGGAAACGTAGGCAATCGGACGCAAAGGAAGCGGCAAGGATTCTATATCCAGATCTACCGACAGGCTCGCTTCGTAGCTATTGCCCTCGACGATGCGATCGGCCGGCAGCATGAACCAGCCCCGGATCGCGCCCATGGCTTCCAGCAAGGCCGTCAGACTCGCAAAGCTTTCGGTATTCCCGCCCGCGTGAATGATCTGGAACGACCTCCCTAAGGGATGATAGAGAATCCGGAACTTATGGATTTCACTCAAGATCGTTTCATTTAACCAATAATGCCGCTGACGCTTGATCTTGAGCCGAACAGCCAAAGTCAGGGGAACTCCGTGTCTCAGGGCTTCGAGGGCGGACTCGCTGAAACGGTAGTCGATATCCGCGTTTAAAACGAAGTTGGTGCCGGACGGCACAAGCTCGGCGCGTATGATCCGAAATCCGTAATCCGCGCACACGGCATCGAAGGCCAGTAAAAGGCCGACAAGAAAGCTCCATTGACTCAGACGTTGGAGCACTAGCTGGTTTTCACTATGCGAGCGTAATAAAACCCATCCATTCCCTGATCGCCGGTCAATATCTGCCGGCCATGGCTTACCGCCTCCCCCCAAGTCGCCTCGATGGGCACTTCCCGTGCGTCGGAATGATTCTCGAGGAATTCGGCGATTCTCACTTCGTTTTCTTGCCGCAAGATGGAACACGTAGCGTAAAGCAGCAATCCGCCGGGCGCCAGCATCGGCCAAGTGGCATCCAAAATAAGCCGCTGCAAGTCCAGCAACCCGCCAATATCGGAAGGCTTACGCAATACCTTGATATCCGGATGACGCCGTATGACCCCGGTAGCGGAGCAAGGCGCATCCAACAAAATCCGGTCGAAAATCTGCCCGTCCCACCACGCTTCGGGATCCGTGGCATCGGCAGTCAGCACCCTGGCGTTCAGCCCGGCGCGCGCAAGATTATCGTGAATCCTGGCAACCCGCTCGGGGGAAATATCGACTGCAACCACTTCCTTCAAACCGGAACAGGTTTCGAGGACATGCATCAATTTACCGCCGGGAGCCGCGCACACATCGAGCACCCGCAAACCCGGCTTCAGCTCCAATAACGCAGCGGCTAACTGGGCGGCACTGTCCTGCACGGATACCCAACCCTCCGCGAACCCCGGCAGCCTCTCTACCGCCGTAGGGCTTTCCAACACTACGGCACTGTCGCCGACCGGGGAAGCATAGGCCGAAATGCCTGTCTGCGCCAATCGCTCCAGGTAAGCCGCCCGCGATATCGCCAGGCGGTTTACCCGCAAAACCATGGGAGGAGCGAGATTGTTTTGCCTCAGAACCTCGGTGTATCGACCCGGCCAGTCTCGCTGTATCTGCGAGGCCAACCACTCCGGGTGAGCTTCGGCAACGACTTTCTTTTCCTCAACCCGAGCTTCCAGCGTCGACTGCTCCCGAAGATAGGTGCGCAAAATCCCGTTCAGTAGCGGCTTCGCCCAGGCCTTCCGCCGTGCCGCCGATACCGTTTCGGCCACCGCCGCATGAGGCTTTACCCTAGTGTACTTGAGTTGATATAAGCCGAGCATGGCCAACATCCGGAGATCCAGGTCCTTGATCGGTTTCCGCGTCAGCAACCCGAGCAGATAATCCAGCCGCCAATACCAGCGCATGACGCCGTAGCACAGGGCTTGCACGAAAGCGCGGTCGTTTTCCCGTGGAATCTTGGGCAGGACGGATTCGAGTGCGTGCGTGAGGGTTTTCTGTTCTCCCACCACCTGAACGAGTACATCCGCCGCGAATACGCGTGAATTCGACTCCATCAGCCGAAGCGTTCCGATCTAACCGGATGCGCGTTCAGAAATGCCTGAGCCGTCATCCGCCTCCCTCCCGGAAGCTGAACTTCCAGCAGCCGGAGTACTCCGCTGCCGGTGGCGACATCCAGGGTCTTGCCGCGATCAAGAATCGTTCCCGGCTCGGCCCCCGCGGGTTCATCCAGGCTCTCAGCCCGCCAAATCCGTAAGATGTCTCCCCGGTAAAGTGTCTCGGCGACCGGCCAGGGATTGAATGCTCTGATCCGGCGCTCCAGGTCGATCGCCGCCATCGTCCAGTCCAAACGCGCCTCGTGCTTTTCCAGCTTCGCCGCATAGGTAACTTGGGTTTCGTCCTGAACCTCGGGCCGCACCGTCCCTGCTTCGATTTCGGGCAATATTTCCGCGAGCGCTTCCGCGCCGAGCCCGGCCAGGCGGTCGTGCAGCTCTCCAGCCGTTTCCAAGGGCGCGATCCTGCAGCTCTTCTTATGCAACATCGGGCCCGCGTCGAGACGCGGCTCCACGAACATGATGGTAATGCCGCTTACCTCGTCGCCGGCGAGGATGGCCCGCTGTATGGGCGCCGCGCCTCGCCACCGAGGCAGTAACGATGCGTGAACATTGACGCAACCTAGACGGGGAATCTCCAGAACCGCTTTGGGCAAGATGAGGCCGTAAGCCACCACCACCATCAAATCAGCATCATGAGACCTGAGCCGCTCCTGTTCCTCGGGGTCCTTCAGCGTAGTCGGCTGAAAGATGGGTATACCGTGAGACTGTGCCAACTGCTTCACCGGACTCGGCTTGAGCTTCTGGCCCCGGCCCGCCGGGCGATCGGGCTGGGTATAGATCGCACAGACATCATGCGGCCCCTCCAAAAGCATCTCGAGGGTAGGAACGGCAAACTCCGGTGTGCCGGCGAAAACGATCTTCATAAGATGGAAGTGGCGAATTGCAAAGACGCAGCTACGTGCCGCTGCGTAAACCAAAAGAAGGACCCTCTCCGCCCGGAGCGAATCCTACTCCCCCGAAGTATCGGGAGACTTGAAATCAGACGACTGCCCGTGTTTTCTGCGGCTGCTGTGAGGTCCGCTGCCGCTGATCCTTTTTCAGTTTCTTACGGATAAGCTGGCGTTTCAACGGCGAGAGATAATCGACGAACAACTTTCCATCCAGATGGTCGATCTCGTGCTGGATGCAGACCGCGAGGAGGCCATCGGTTTCAAGTTCGAAAGCATCGCCATTGCGGTCCAATGCACGAATCTTGACCGTCTCGGCGCGAGTTACCTTTTCGAAAACACCGGGAACCGACAAGCAACCCTCATCCATTTCCTCGCTCCCGTCCTTCTCCACGATCTCGGGGTTGATCAGGCAAACCGGGGTGTTCTTTTCCTCGGACACATCGATGACCACGATGCGTTTTTGGACGTTGACCTGCGTTGCGGCAAGACCTACGCCGGGAGCGGCGTACATCGTTTCGAACATGTCGTCCACAAGCCGCTTGATCGACTCGTCGACCACGGGCACGGGAACCGCTTTCTTGCGGAGCCGGTCATCGGGAAATTCAAGAATGGTTAAGATGGCCATAACGTTTATCGTGGACGCTGAATACCTAAGTCAATGGAATTCTAACGAAATTCAACTAGACTTTGAACGCCGTTCCTTAAGACTCGATTGGTTTTTGAAAGTTGCACATGCCTTATCGCGAACAAATTCTTGCAGTGAGTCCAGCGCTTCCCACACTCGAATGGCCGCGCCATGCGTGATGAGCAGGAGACAAGATGACGCTTCGAATCATTATCGGTATTGCCTTATCGTTCGTCGTCGGCACGGTGTCGGCCGATCACATTCAGCTAAATCCGAATCATCCGGACCGATACACCGTAGTCCAGGGAGACACGCTATGGGGCATCTCCGGTAAGTTCTTGAGCAAGCCCTGGCAGTGGCCGGAAATTTGGCAAAACAACCCCCAAATCGCAAATCCGCATCTTATTTATCCGGGCGACGTGATCGCCCTGAGCTACGTAAACGGCGAGCCCCGCCTGCAAATCGAAACGCCGTCCGAAGTACGCCTGAGCCCGGAAGTTCGAGTCAGCCCGATCGCCCGAGCCGTGCCGCTTATCCCCATGGACGCGATCCGTCAGTTTCTGAGTAGACCCAGGGTCGTCAACAAGCGCGAATTACCGGATGCGCCATATATCGTGGCGTTTGTCGACGAGCATATCGTGGGAGGGATCGGCGACGGGATTTACGTGCGTGCGGTCGAAGACGGCACGAACCAGGCATTTACCTTGTTCAGACCGGGCCCGGCCTACCAGGACCCAGTCACCGGCGACATTCTCGGCTATGAAGCGATCTACGTAGCCGACGCCCAACTGCAACGTATCGGCGACCCGGCAACACTGGTGTTGACCCGCGCCCAGCGCGAAGCCATTATCGGCGACCGGCTCATGCCGGTCGAGCAAGAAAAAATCGAGCTTTATTTCCAGCCACGTGCGCCCGAGCAAGATATCGAAGCCCATATCATCAGTGTCTTGGATGGGGTCTCGCAGATCGGCCAATACCAGGTCGTGGTGATCGACAAAGGAACCGCCGACGGCATCGAAACCGGACACGTTCTCGACATTTATCAAAGCGCACGTCCGATACGGGATATCGTAAGCCAGAGACCCGGCGAAACCGTGGCCTTGCCCGACGAACACGCCGGCTTGTTGATGATCTTCCGCCCCTTCGAACGCGTCAGTTATGCGCTGGTCATGAACGCAACACGTGCGATACACGTGTCAGACATTGCTGCAACCCCTTGACGACAGGCTGCTCCGCGGAAAGCTTAGAAGACCTGCGCTACTGGCTGGCACTGCATCGAGCACCGCTCATCGGAAGCCGGCGGTTCTGCGCCATTCTCGCCCATTTCCACAGTCCTAGAATCCTCTTCGAAACCAAGGCGGCTGATCTAGCCGCCTTAGGTCTTAAAGAAGAAACCATCGTCTATCTCTGCCATCCGGATTGGCTGGCCGTGGAAGCCGATTTGCAATGGCTGAGTGCGTCGGGCCACGATTGCCTCACGCTGCACGATCCTCGATATCCCGCGCTGCTGCGCGAAATATCCGATCCGCCCCCGCTGATCTTCGTTAAAGGGGACGTTTCGGCCCTTTCATTTCGCCAGATTGCAGTTGTCGGCAGCAGAAATCCGTCGCCGTCCGGTCGGCGGATTGCGCGAGAAATCGCGTCAGGCTTAGTCTCCGCTGGCTTTGCTGTCACCAGCGGGCTGGCATTGGGGATTGATGCCGCCGGGCATTCCGGAGCGCTCGAAGCGGGCGGTGTTACCATAGCCGTCGCCGCCACGGGATTGGACCGAGTATATCCGTACCGTCATCAGAATCTGGCACACGAAATCATCGCCCAGAACGGAGCCTTGGTATCCGAATTCCCTCCCGGAACCGGCCCCAAGGCCGATCATTTCCCCCGTCGGAATCGTATTATCAGCGGCCTTTCCTTGGGTACCCTGGTCGTCGAAGCCGCGCCGCGGTCCGGATCCTTGATCACTGCACGTCTCGCAGCCGAACAGGGACGCGAGGTCTTCGCCGTACCCGGCTCGATTTACAATCCGCTTTCCCGCGGTTGCAACGAATTGATAAAAAACGGAGCAAAACTGATCCAAACGGTTGAGGATATCGTCGAGGAATTCGAGGCGCGATTATCCGTCCAAGCCTACAAACCTTCGTTCAAAACCGATTCGGACGACAACCAACCCCATATGGAACTCTTGAAATATATTGCGTACGACCCAACCTCTGTGGATACTCTAGTGGCAGCCACAGGAAAAACGCCGGAAGCTATCGCCTCGATGCTTTTAATGTTGGAACTGCAAGGTCATGTTGCCTCTACACCCGGAGGATGCTACTTCCGGACCCAGTAAATTTCCTAGCCGTTGCGCATCCCTTAGTTGAGACCACTCAATGAAAGAAAACGTATTCGATGTCCTAATTTATCTTTTCGAAAACTATATGGATGATGATGTCGAGCTCACACCCGATCCCGACATGATTCGCACCGAACTTTTGGAGGCGGGATTCCCTCAAACCGAAATCAATAAAGCCTTTGAGTGGCTAGAATCGTTGGCCGAGCATAATGCGATCAAGCCTGTTTCCTCGCCGGCATTTCGTATCTTTTCCGCCCAGGAAACGGCTAAGCTCGATGCCGAATGCCGTGGTCTCCTGATGTTTCTGGAACAAAGCGGAATCCTTACGCCGGCAAGCCGCGAACTGGTCATCGACCGTGTCATGGCATTCAACGAAGAAGCCATCTCTCTGGAAAACCTGAAGTGGGTTGTGCTTATGGTACTTTTCAGCCAACCCAACGAAGAAATCGCTTTCGCGCGCATGGAAAATCTCGTCTACGAGAGCCTGCCTAATTATCTGCATTGATACATCACCCGTTTCTCCATTTCTTCTCCGCAGAAGAAACCGGAGAATCGTTTATTCTTAAACGCAAATAGCTCGCACCTTATTAACTCCGATGAGCCAAAACCTGGTCATTGTTGAATCACCAGCAAAAGCCAAGACCATTGAAAAATATCTCGGCCGAGATTTTCAGGTCTATGCATCCTATGGCCATGTCCGTGACCTTGTTCCCAAAGAAGGAGCAGTAGATCCCGATCATGATTTCGCGATGAAGTATGAACTCATCGAGAGAAACGAGAAGCACGTACAAACCATCGCCAAAGCTGCTCAGAAAGCTGACGCCTTGTTCCTCGCGACCGACCCGGACCGCGAAGGCGAGGCCATTTCGTGGCATATCTACGAGATCCTGAAAAACCGCAAGGTGCTCGACAATAAACCGGTACACCGTGTCGTTTTCCATGAAATCACCAAGCGCGCCATTACCGAGGCGATCAAACACCCCAAAGCGCTCTCTACCGACCTGATCAATGCGCAGCAGGCGCGCCGTGCACTGGATTATCTGGTCGGCTTTAAGCTGTCGCCCTTGCTGTGGAAAAAGATTCGGCGAGGCCTATCCGCCGGACGGGTGCAAAGCCCGGCACTCCGGATGATTGTCGAGCGCGAGATCGAAATCGAGAACTTCCAGATTCGGGAATATTGGACTCTCGATGCCGACGCCAGCACCGAGGGGCAGAAGTTCCGCGCCCGGCTCATCAACCTGAACGGCGCGAAGCTGGAACAGTTCAGCATCGTCACTGAAGAACAGGCGAGCCAGATTAGGAACTCGCTGCTTGCGGAGGCCAACGGCAAGCTCCGGGTGGTGAAGATTGAGGAGAAAGAGCGCAAAAAGAATCCCGCGGCACCGTTCATTACCTCCACTTTGCAGCAGGAAGCGGCTCGCAAGCTGGGGTTCACCACCAAGCGCACCATGGCAATCGCCCAACAGCTTTACGAAGGTATCGACCTGGGGGGCGAAACCACCGGGCTGATCACCTACATGCGTACCGATTCGGTCAATCTCGCCAATGAAGCGGTACAGGAAATTCGTGAGCTGATCGCGTCCCGGTTCGGCAAAGAAAACCTGCCCAAGCAGCCGCCTCTATACAAAACCAAGAGCAAGAACGCTCAGGAAGCCCACGAAGCCATTCGGCCCACATCGGCTTTTCGGCTGCCGGAACAAGTCAAGCCTTATCTCAGTCCCGAGCAATACAAGCTTTACAACCTGATCTGGAAGCGGACCGTCGCTTGCCAGATGATTCACGCCACCATCAAAACGGTCTCGGTCGACCTGTCCTGCGGCACGATGGGCGTATTTCGCGCAACAGGCTCGACGGTGGTGAATCCGGGCTTTATGAGCGTCTACCTCGAAGGCAGGGACGACGTATCCACCGAAGACGACGAAAGTTTATTGCCCGCGCTGAAAGAAGGCCAATGGGTCGATCTGCTCGATATCGTCACCGCTCAGCACTTCACCGAACCGCCGCCGCGCTATACGGAAGCAAGCCTGGTCAAGGCGTTGGAGGAGTACGGCATCGGCCGGCCGTCGACTTACGCGGCCATTATCTCGACCCTGCAGCAGCGTCATTACGTCGTGCTGGAAAACAAGCGGTTCCATCCGACGGACGTGGGGCGCATCGTCAACAAATTCTTGACGGAGCACTTCACCCAATACGTCGACTACAACTTCACCGCCAATTTGGAAGACGATCTGGACGCCGTCTCGCGCGGCGAAAGAAATTGGATTCCGCTGATGCGCGAGTTTTGGTATCCGTTCAAGTCGCTGATCGATGCCAAGGATGAAAGCTTGAGACGCGCGGACGTTACTCACGAATCGCTAGACGAAGCATGCCCCGAATGCGGCGGACAGCTATCCATACGCCTCGGACGTAACGGCCGCTTCATCGGCTGTACCAATTATCCCGAGTGCAAATACACCCGCAACATCAACGGGGAAGCCGCGCCCGCCGCGCCGGAAGTCGTGGAAGGAAAGGTCTGCCCCGAATGCTCCTCGCCGCTGGTCATCAAGACCGGTCGGTTCGGGAAGTTCATAGGCTGCAGCAATTATCCCAAGTGCAAGCATATCGAACCGCTCGAAAAACCGGAGAACACCGGGGTACGTTGTCCTGAATGCAATAAGGGCCAATTGATCAAGCGGAAGTCGCGCTTCGGAAAATTATTCTTCTCCTGCAATACCTATCCCAGTTGCACCTACGCCGTCTGGAACCCGCCTGTCGCAGAGCCCTGCCCCAACTGCGGCTGGCCGATCCTGACGCTGAAAGTCACCAAGCGGCGCGGCACGGAAAAAGTCTGTCCTCGCAAGGAATGCGGCTATGCGGCGCCTTACGAAGGCGAACCGCTGGCCGAATCCGCAACCTAGCGTTTTCGACCGCGGGCCAAGGAAAAAATGCTCTCGCCGTTTCGTCTGAGGCTCGCGGCGAGTCACCTGCGTCGCGGAGGCATTATCGCCTATCCGACCGAGGGCGTGTACGGACTCGGCTGCGACCCTCTCGACCAAGATGCGGTACGCCGGCTCCTGGCTTTAAAGGAACGACCCTCGGCGAAAGGACTGATCCTCATTGCCGCAGAATTCGATCAGATCGAACCTTATCTCGACATCCCGACCGAATTTATGCGGAGCCGACTCTTGGCGACCTGGCCCGGACCGGTCACCTGGATCGTTCCCGCTGCTAGCTGGGTACCGGCTTGGCTCCGAGGCGAACACGCGACGCTGGCCGTCCGCGTCACGGCTCATCCCGATGCGGCCGCCCTATGCCGCGCTTTCGGCGGGCCGATCATATCGACCAGCGCCAACAAAAGCGGCCGGCCGCCAGCCCGTACGCCGATATCGGCTCGCAAGCATTTCTCTACCGGGCGCGTCCTGATCTTCCCCGGACGACTCGGAGGACTGCGCGGTCCAACGGCCATCTATGATGCATCGACTGGCGTTCGGCTACGCTAAGTGGCAAGTCGAAACCGTTTTAGCTTGACACGCCGACCTCTCATCCATAGCATTCCAGCGTTTTGCAGGACTCTGCCGCAGCGAGAGCAATTTCATCCTTAATGAGCATATTGACTACGTCACAGATCACAACGACAGCTTCGCAAAATCCAAAAACAGCCTTTACAAGTATCCGCTGTTTGGTAGAAGAAGAAACGTCGGCTGTCGACCGACTCATTCTTCGCGAGCTCAGTTCCGATGTATTGCTTATCAATCAGATCGGCCGATACATCGTAAACAGCGGCGGCAAACGACTGCGCCCGATGCTGTTGCTGCTGGTCTCCAAGGCTCTCCAATATCAAGGGCAGCAACACATCACCCTTGCAGCAGTCATCGAATTCATTCACACGGCTACCCTCCTCCACGACGACGTGGTCGACGAATCGACCCTGCGCCGTGGGCGAAATACCGTCAATGCGCTTTGGGGAAACTCGGCCAGCGTTCTAGTCGGCGACTACTTGTATTCCCGCTCGTTCGAATTGATGGTGAGCGTGCAGGACCTCCGCATCATGGAGATTCTCTCCCGCACCACCACAGCCATCGCCGAGGGCGAGGTGTTGCAGCTTCTCAATTGCAATAATCCCGCAACAACCGAACACAAGTACCTCGAAGTCATCTCTCGCAAGACCGCAATCTTGTTCAGCGCCGCAGCACAATTGGCCGCTGTGCTAACGGGAGCGCCCGAGTCCACCGAATTGGCGCTGAAGGACTATGGCCTTCACCTCGGCATTGCGTTTCAGTTGATCGACGATGCCCTGGATTACATGGCGAATCCCGAAGAGCTCGGAAAAAATCTCGGTGATGACCTGGCCGAAGGCAAACCGACGCTGCCTCTGATCTATGCCATCGAGCACGGCAATGCATCGCAGGCCGCCGCACTTCGGGACGCTATCGAGAACGGCAACCGCGATGCGTTCCGCGAAGTTTACGAAATCGTTGAATCTACGGACGCAATCGCGTACACTGCACGGCGCGCTAGGGAAGAAGCAAACAAAGCGGTCGAACTGCTCAATGCACTTCCCGCATCAGACTACAAGGACGCACTCGTTCAGCTGGCCCACTTATCGGTCGAACGAAGCTATTAAAATCCAATTTCCGGGGTGTAGCTCAGCCTGGTAGAGCACTGCTTTCGGGAGGCAGTGGCCGGAGGTTCGAATCCTCTCACCCCGACCAATTTAATCAATTGGTTATCCCGTCTTCTCCTACTCGATCAAAGTCACAGCATGGCCAGATCGTGACCGATCTCCTTCAAGGGCCTTCACCGCAGCCCTGACATTCTCCGGCGAAAGATGGCCATAACGCATCGTTACCCGGATGTCTGAATGCCGTAGGAGTTCCGCTACCTCCCGGATCTAAACTCCAGCCTGAACCAAGCAGGCCGCACAGGTGTGACGCAGGTCACGCGGATGAAAGTCCTCGATTCCCGCCTTTTATAAGCCCCTTCGAATCCCTTCCGTATCGAGCCAAGCCGCGTTCCGTCCGGTGAGCGAAAAACCAGGGCGAAGCCGGGCAGTGCGTAGCTCTGAACCGTGCTCGCGATAGGATCGCTTCCCGTACTTCCCGATTCAGCGGCACACTCTCGCCTCTTCCATTCTTCTGGTTTGTTGCCCGGAGGTAGGCCTGGGACCGAGCCAGGCCTACCTCCAAGCAACAAACCAAAAACTCGCCCAACGGGGAGCGTGGGGAACCGGTCGCACGACCGCGCGGTTCTGCGCCTTATCTGCAGCGACCGAAGGAATCCGTCATCCTTGAACGGCCCGCCGCACCAGGCTTTCCGATCCTAAGAAGCCCTGCTGGGCGATCTCTTGGAACAACCGCCGGGCGTTATGGATACCCGTTCCGCCAGCGCTGCGGCAAGTGCGGCCGGAGCGGATCAATGAGGCCGGGGACCGGCGCCCGAAACGCCCGCTCTGGAATGCCTTCGGCCCGTAGGAAACGCCGTACGATAATGCACTCAAGATCGAAATGGTGGGCAATCGCCCGAAACGACCAGCTTTGTTGCCTCAGGTTCACGACCGCTTCATGACGAGCCAGGCGGTAGGTCCGATGGTCGGCCCGCGCCCGTTCGGCGCGCATCAGCGCAGAGGTGGTGCAGTGGCAATTGGATTCAGTGGCGGCGGCATCACCGTGTCCGCGGCCTCCTGCAAGGCCCGGTGATGACGGCTCGACAATCCACTGGTGCAGCACCGTCAGCGTACTCTCCTACTGCCGTATAGAATCGTCTCCTCAGCCGATCACCCGGCGTCGTTAGAATGTAAATGCGGCTATAGCACCAAGGCCTGTTAACACAACCTGAGTACTTCGATGAAAGGCGAAATGAATAACCGCCGCAAATATCAGGTCCAGATTATCGAAGCGAGAGAAGAATCGGCGAAACCCTTTGAGTCGATGGACCAAACCAGACCTTTTTGCGCGTGCGGAACGTCGCGAGGTAGTACTCCTAGGGCGGCAAGCGGTCGCATTGAGCGTAACGAACCTAGGTACTCAGATCGAGCGCGAGTTGAAGGATTTCGTCGCCTGCGCTGGCGCGGTCCATGATGAGGCAGCGGGAGACCGGCGGAGCCCTCGAACCCGACAGCACTGGACGATCTTTCGGGATATCATGGGCATAGCCGGAAGAGAGGGCAAAGGTTATAGCACAGCATTCATTCGCGGCAACCACACGAATTTTGGTGTTCCATCGGGCGCGCGGCTTGCCAACGGCTTGGCGGCCGTTTTCCTTAATGCGCCGGTGCCATCCGTATGTATCTCGATGACCGTACTATCCAACGGCACCGCTTCGATCTTGACCGGAACAATTTCGATTTTGATCTGAATGATCTGCTGGTGCTGCAATTGCTCGAACACCCGGTCGAGCACGCCGCTTTTGGCCCAGCGCATCATGCGGGTATACACGGTGTGCCAGGGGCCAAAGCGCGGCGGCAAGCTGCGCCACGTGCAGTCATGTTTGGCGACATATAAGATCGCATTGAGCACCTGGAGATTCGAGAGACGCACATTACCGCGCTGGCGCGGCAGACAGTGGGCGATTTGTTGATATTGAGATTCACTGAGCTCCATGCGCGAAGTCTAACAGACATTGTGTTAACATGGCCTAAACCACATTCGGTGGGTGGATATTAACGGATCATCATATGGCGGTTCGCGACAGCCCCGCTCTTATTCAAGCCTCGCGACTTCACCGTCGCAAGGCCTTCGGCTTTAGCCTGAGATTACTTCATCATGCCTGGCATACCTCACGTTCCAGAGAGCATAGCGCAAGCAGTTGATATAACAACAAAGCATCAACCGCAGGGCCTGCCAACACTGGGCAACTACATCGCTACCGAAAAACTCGGAGAAAGCTTGCAGGCCTCGGTATTCAAGGGCTACCACATACACGTCCCCGACCAACCGCTGGTCATCAAACTGCTGAAGCAGCTGTCGAGCTGGGACGATCAGTCGCGGCATCTGCGCCAGAAGATCGAACGCCTGAAAGTGCTGCACGATCCGCGGGTTTGTACGCCGCTCGCGCTGGAGTCCTACGGCGACCTTCAGTTTATCGTTCAGTCCTGGTTCGCGGGCCAAACGCTGAATCATTGGGTGGCACACCAAAATAAACTCGATCTCAACGATTTTTTTACGCTGGCTTGTACGCTGGCCGATACGCTGCACGCGGTACATGATGCCGGCATTACCCACGGCGGCATAAAGCCCCATAATATTCTGATTCAACCGGGGACGCTGACGCTCCGGCTGACCGATTTCATCACCCCGCTCGACATTCGTGACGTCAGCCATTTCATCTACGATCCGGAATTCGTACGCCATACCTTGGCCTACACCTCGCCGGAACAGACTGGCCGCATCAATTATCGCGTGGATTTTTCCACCGATTTGTATTCATTAGGGATCGTGTTTTATGAGCTGCTGACCGGTCAGCTGCCGTTTTTTTCCAGCGATCCACTGGAACTGATTCACTCGCATCTGGCTGAGGAAACGCCTAGAGTCAATCAGCTCAAACCGCAGATTCCCCAAGCTTTGGCCGACATCATTGCCAAACTTACCGTCAAGCAGCCGGAGAAGCGTTACCAAAGCACCGCAGGGTTACTGGCCGACCTAATCCGCTGCAAGGACGAGTACGCCGCCACCGGCAGCGTATCAGCGTTCACGATCGGCCTGCACGATCGTAGCCGTCGGGTCATCTTCATCTCGAAGATGGTGGGCCGCCAGCACGAAAGCGAGCTGATACGGGAGCAATATGACGAGGTCATCAGCGGCAAATTCCGCTCGGTATTTATTTCCGGACTGTCCGGCATCGGCAAAACCCGGCTGATTCAGGAACTGCAAAAACCGCTGGTCAAGAATCGCGGTTACTTCACCTCCGGCAAATTCGACCAGTATCAGAAAAACATCCCCTACAGCTCGCTGATTCAGGCCTTGCGCAATCTAATGCGCATCTTCTTGACCGAAAGCGATCTGCAGGTTCAGCAGTGGCGGAAGAAAATACTCGATGTCGTCGAGAACAACGGAAGCGTCATCATCGACGTGTTGCCGGAACTGGAATTCATCATCGGACGGCAGCCTGAAGTGCCGCATCTGCCTCCGGTGGAAGCCCGCCATCGTTTCAACAATTTGTTCGGCCGGTTTCTCGCTTGTCTCGCCAGCGAAGACAATCCGCTGGTACTGTTCATCGACGACCTGCAATGGTGCGACAGCGCAACCTTCGACTTTCTGCAAAACCTGTTCGACAACCATGATGAACATCCCTATTTGTTTTTCATGGGCGCCTATCGGCACAACGAAGTCGACGGCAGCCATCCGCTCAGCAAGCTGATCCGCAAGATTCAGGAAAACAACGGTCCGTTCGCGGAAATTCGCCTGGAGGCGCTCACCGACGCCGACTGTCATGAAATGGTGGCCTACATCCTCGACTCTTCGCTGGAAGCCACGGCCAATCTGGCGGAATTTATCGCCCACCTCACCGAAGGTAACCCGCTGTTCGTCAGCGAAAGTTTGGCATGGCTGTATAACGAGAACTTGCTGAACACCGATGCCGAACACCACTGGCACTGGGACATCAAGCGGATTCGCGACACGCAGATGCCGACTTCGGTAGTTGAATTGTTCAGCTCCAAGGTGAGCAAACTGCCGGTCAAGACCCTGCATATACTCGACCACTGTGCCTGCATGGGCAACCGTTTCAGCGTCGAAGACGTGGCGCTGGTGTTGGACATTCCCATTGAAAAGCTGTTTGAGGATTTGAAGCCGGTCTTGAATCTGGGGATGCTGCTGGAAAACAAATCCGATCTGCAATTCGTCCACGACCGGGTTCAGGAAGCGGTGCTGCGCCAGGTCGACACTGAGGCCAAACCCGCGATTCACTGGCGCATCGGCAACCGCCTGCTGCAAGCGGTGCCGGCGGGAACCCATCTCGAACTCCTCGATAACTTGTTTACCATCGCCGCCCACCTCAACCTGGGCCGCCCGGCGGAGATGGAACCTGAGCTGGCGTATCGGCTGGTCGATATCAACTTCCATGCCGGCAACAAGGCGCTGGATGCGCTGGCCGGCGATGCCGCCAACGACTTTTTCCAGAAAGCCCACGACTACCTGCCCGACGATTGCTGGCAACAGGCCTACGATCTGACCTTTCGCATATACCAGCGTCTGGCCAAGACCGAGTTGATGTGCGGCCGTTATGAACGATCGGAAGCGCTGCTCAATCATTTGATCGAATACGCCGCCAGCGACTTGGACAAAGCCGAAGCCCTGGCGGAACAGACCACGTCGCTGTCCTCGTTCGGCAACTTCAACGAGGCGATAGCGACTGCCAACCGAGGCCTGGCCTACTTCGATAAATCAATCCCCGAACAAGCCGAGATCGCTCACCAGCGAATGCGGGCCTTAATGGCGGAAATCGAACGGCAAGGCGACGTCTGGACGACGATCCTGCACATGCCTTTTACCCAGGACCGCAAGAGCAAGATCGAGCTGGCGTTTTACAGCGAGCTCATTCCGGATCTTTATATGTCCGGCCTGGTGCCGCAGCTGTATCTGTCCGCCGCGCAATCGACCCTGCATTGCCTGCAGGGCGGCATGGACGAATCGGTGATTTACTCGTTTTCGATCATGGGCCTCAATCTCGGCGAGCAGGGCAAGTTCGAACTCGCGTTCCGTTATCAGGATCTGGCCCACGACCTGTGTGAAAGACACCCCAATACCTTTGGCGCCACCCGCGGCATGAACGGCATCGTCTGGTGCAACATGCATTCGCGCAGCCATCCGGCCGAGATCGTCGATTACTGCCACAAAGCCATACAGTGCGGCAAGAATTGCGGCGACCTGTATAACGCCGGCCTGTCCTACGGCCCCTTGATGTGGAATTTGCAGGTGCAGGGCAAAGATCTGCGCCTGGTCGAAGAAGCCGCCGAGGAATGCCTGCATTTTTCCCGCAAGAACCAACTGTCGTTCTCGGTCGGCCTCGCCGAAGCCGTGCTGGCCGGCTGGGTGGCGCCGATGAAACCCGATTACCAGCCGGTGGACATGACCGAAACCCTGGCGCGCTGGGAAGCCGACAATTATGTCGCCGCTTCCGGCAGTTATTTTGCGCTGCTGGGTTTTGCCCACCATTATTTAGGCGATTACGCCGCGGCAGCGGTGTCCTTGCACACGGTGGAACGCTATCTGCACGGTTTGACCGATAACGTGCTGAAACGGCTCTGGTATGTCTTCCGTATCGTCAATCGCCTGCGCTGGCCGGAGGGTGCCGACTGGCCGGCGCTTGAAGCGGAAATTGCGCCGTTGCTGGCCGAACTGGAAACCTGGGCCCGTCTCGGCCCCCTGCTGAAACCCTTTTTGGCCTTTGTTCATGCCGAGATCGCCCGCGCTCGAAACCAAACGCGCGAGGCCCGCAACTTGTATTTGGATGCGATCGCGGTCGCCCAGGAACAAAACTACGGCCTGCTCACCGGCCATTTATACGAAGCATTGGCTGATGTCATGGCAGCCGGCAATCTCGGCGATGCCGGACTTTATTACGGCGCGGCGCGACGTATCTACCGGGCGTGCGGCGCCGATCGCAAAAACGCGCAATTGCAGCAACGCCTCCCTTATACTGAAGCGGACTACCCAGTTCGTGCCGAAAAAACTGTCGCCCTCGACAAGCCGGCTACGCTGCCGAATCTCGATTTCAATTATCTGATCAAATCCGCGCTGGCCCTGTCGGCGGAAGTCGATCTGAATCGGCTCATGCAAAAAATCATGAGCGTCGTGCTGGAAAGCTCGGGGGCTCAGCATGGCTACCTGCTGATCAAGGAAGCGGATGAACTGCTGGTCGCCGCGGAAAGCCATGTCGGCGAAAAACACATCGTCAATCGCGAGTATCTCAGTCTTAAACAGACCCGCAGCAGCATTAGTCATGCTATCGTCAACTACGTACTGCGCACGCGTAAAAAAGTATTACTGCACGATGCGGTGGCCGAGGGCGAGTTTCAGGACACTGCGGAAGTGCAGGCGCTAAAACTGCGTTCGGTGTTGTGTCTGCCGATCATCAAGCAAAACGAACTCATCGGCTTGCTTTATCTGGAAAATCGATTGTCGGCAGGTGTATTTACCACTGAAAAAACCGACATGACCGAACTGTTGACCGCCCAGGCTGCGATTTCCCTGGAAAACGCCCGCCTCCTGGAACAAACTCGGAAGGCCTACACGAAACTACAGGAAAACCAGGAACACATGCTGCAGATGGAAAAACTCTCGGCATTGGGGACGCTGGTCGGCGGTGTGGCGCATGAGATCAACAATCCGCTGATGGGCGTGATGAATTTCGTCGAATTCGCCGCAGACAGAAGCACCGATGACAAATCGAAGGAAATTCTCGATCAGGCGCTACAGCAAATTCACCGTATCAAGAAGATCGTCAGCAACATGCTGGTATTCGTTCACAACCGATCGACTCCGAGCGGCACCTGCCAGATAGCGGAGGCGATCAGGCAAACTCTATTGCTGCTGGAAGGCGAATTGGGCAAGCACGGCATCAAGGTCGAGGTGGATGCCGTCGACGATCTGCCGGCCATTCGCTGTAGCTCCGACAGTCTGCAGCAGATCCTGGTCAATCTGATCATTAACGCCCGCGACGCACTAGTCGATAGCCAGCAACCACAAATCAGAATCATGCTCAGGCCCGTGGACGGCATGTTAGAACTGAGCGTGGCCGACAACGGTCCCGGCATCCCGCAAGAGGTGCAAACCAAAATTTTCGATCCGTTCTTTACCACCAAGCCTCCCGGAAAAGGCACCGGACTGGGTTTGTCGGTCATCCGCCGTCTGGTTCAGGATGTCGGCGGCCATATACAGGTGGAGAGTTTACAGGGGCACGGCTGCTGCATGCGGCTACGCTTTCCCCATGTTTGAGCATTTGAATTCGATACATAAGAGAAACGATATACAAGGTTATGGCAAGCAAAATTCTGGTAATAGATGACGACCCGGCAGTGCGCAGCGCCTTCAAGCTGATTCTGGAAAATGACGGTTTCTCGGTTCGCGTAGCCGAGAACGGTTTACAAGGCATCGAGCTGGCCCGCGCGGAACGCCCCGATCTGATTTTTCTCGATCTGCGCATGCCCGGCATCGATGGCGTGGAAACCTTGCGCCGTCTGAAAACCATTGACGAAACGCTGAACGTTTACATCGTCACCGCCTTTGCCAACGAATACATGGAGCAACTGAAAGGCATCAATGAGGAAGGCTTTCAGTTCGAACTGGCCAGCAAGCCGCTGTCTTCCGCACAAATTCGCAATCTCGCCCAGATTGCCCGTATCGGCAATCCTCAGGAAGAACGGCGCGCAAACCAGCACAAACTGGTTCTAACCCTGTATGTGGTGTCCCTGAACAGTGAAACCCGCCGTCTGGTCGAGCAGATTTCCACTGCGCTCGCCAATCTTTACGATCCCGGACAATGGGTTTTAGATGTCGTCGAAGTCTTGGGCATGCCGGAAAAAGCATTGGAAAAGGACGTGTTTGCAACGCCGATGCTGGTGCGCGACATGCCGGAACCCGTATTGAAACTGCTCGGTGACTTGTCGCGGGCTCCTTCGATCATGGCGGCCATTACCACTCAAGCGAAAGGAATCGGCGTACAAACCATCATCGTTTAAGCACGCTTATCGACCATGAACACCCGGCTTCGCAAGCTTGATCTGATCCTCGACACTATCACCGACGGCGTTTTGGTTGTAGACAGCCAGGGTGTCGTACTCTATGCCAACCAAGCTGCCGAAACCCTGCTGGCGCGAAGCCCGATAGTCGGTCAATCGCTGGCGATTCCGATCAATCCTGATAAAAACAGCCATCAGGACATTAATTTAATCCGTCCGAACGGACTCGCCTGGGCGGAAATGCGCTCTACACCGATCGAATGGGACGGGCAATCCGGCTACGTCATCGCCCTGCGTGACATTACCGAGCGCAAGCACATGGAGCTGGAACGGCAAAAGTTCGTTTCGCTGGCCGATAACAGCATGGATTTCATCGGCATATGCGACATGAATTTCACGCCGTTTTACATCAACGAAGCCGGCATGCGCCTGATCGGCATAGACAGCCTGGAGCAGTGCATCCGAACACCGATCCAGGAATTTTTCTTCCCCGAAGACCAGCGCTTCATCCTTGAAGAATTTTTCCCGCGCGTTATGCGCGAGGGCCACGCCGATGTGGAAATCAGGTTCCGGCATTTCAAGACCGGCGCCGCCATCTGGATGATCTACAACGTGTTCTTCATCAAAGACAGCACGGGCGAACCGGTTGGCATCGCCATCGTGAGCCGCGATATATCTTCGCGCAAACAGGCCGAGGCTGCTCTGCGCAAAGCCGATCAACATAAGGACGAATTCCTGGCCATGCTGGCTCATGAACTCCGAAATCCGCTGGCCCCCATCAGCAACGCAACCCACATTTTGGACATGCTGAAGCTGGAAGACACGCGGTTTCACTGGGCTAAGGACATCATTAAGCGACAGGTGACGCACCTCGCTCGCCTGGTCGACGATCTACTGGACGTCTCCCGTATCGCGCGCGGCAAAATTTCGCTGAAGAAAGAGCGGCTTGACCTTGTAGAAGTGATTAAATCCGTCTTGGAGACGGCACAAGGCCTCATCTCGGCCAAACAACAACATCTCGATGCTTGTCTGCCTAACCAACCGATAATGTTGGAGGGCGATTCCGTGCGCCTGTCTCAAGTGTTGCTTAACCTGCTCGACAATGCCAGCAAATACTCTCCGGAAGGCAGCCGGATCGAGGTTGATGTCCAACGGCTCGGGGGCGAAGTCGAGATCCAGGTGCGGGACAACGGCACTGGCATCTCGACGGAACTATTGCCGACGATCTTTGGGCTATTCCAGCAGGGTACGCGTACCCTGGATCGGTCTCAGGGCGGACTAGGCATTGGGCTTACCCTGGTAAAACGGCTAGTGGAACTACACGGCGGACAAGTAACGGCATCAAGTCCTGGCGCTGGACTCGGCTCCACGTTCAGCATCCGTTTGCCGACGATTGACGAAGGGACCACCCTTCCCGTCTCTAAGACATCAGTGCCATCGCCTAACGCAGAGATGCGGGTGGTGGACGATAATTCCGACGTAAGAGAGAGTAATACCCTCCTCCTGACTGCCAACCTTAGGTAAACCGGACCTCGATTTCCTCGCTACCTCCGGCGGTGCCGAAGTTCACCGGGAATTGCATCGGACGCAAGACACCGTGTCATTATAAGCACTGATCCACCCCTGTCTTCGAGATGGTTTCGTTATAAAGATCATCGCCCTTACCTATCCGTGAAGCGGCTCGCAAATATTTGGTTATTAACCCGGCCTATAAATATAGGCCGGGTTAATCCGGGGCAGGGATGCCCCGGCGCGGCGACAAGCCGCGTGAGCCCAGGCCGGGCGTGTACCGGGCCTGGGCGGCGGCCCGAAATACCAGGAG
>NZ_JBDIVO010000018.1:0-33070 GCF_039794385.1 Methylocaldum sp.
TGGCCCTGGCACACCGGCGAGGCTTTCGGCGCGACGGGCCGCTTCGTCTGGTTCTGTGTCGGCCTGATGCCGCTCGTGCTTTATGTAACCGGCCTATTGCACTGGCTGCACCGGCGCGGTTCGATCGCGGATAGGGAGATCGATCTTTCGACACTTCGGCCTAAGCTGGAACTCGCCTGGAGCGCTTTTTTGCGCCAGTCGGCGGACCTTCTCCGCTTTGTCCGCATCTTGGCAGGGTGGGCTCTGGTGCGATTGATGCGCCTCGCCCAATGGGGCAAGCGGCGCTATCTGGATTGAGGTTCGACGAGGACTCCCTTGGCACGTCGCTTTGATGGGTTACGGCGCACTCGCAGCGCATTAGAGCGTTTTTCATGTCGGTGTACGGATTCGTGTCGGGAAGGAAGAGTGTAGGTCGGCAATCCCTTGCCGACAAAGCCCTTTGCTGAGCCGGTACGTCGGCAAAGGATTGCCGACCTACATATCGGGATCCCTTACACCGAATCGAAAAATGCTCTAATCGACGGCCAACTTATATCGACGTGCGCCTAACCCATCCTACGAAATCCCGGTTGCCATGACGCATCAAAAGATTCGTAGATGATGGGTAGAGCATTTGTAGGTCGGCAATCCTTTGCCGACGACCCCATTGGCCCAACCGCACTCGCGAGTACCCGCACAGCAGGTATGAAAATGTTCTAGCGGCCGGCCCCATCGAGCGCAATCACCTTGAGCCCGTCCTTTTCCGTAGCCCAGGACACATAAACCCGGTCGCCGTTGGCGTGCAGGAAAGGGTTGTCAGCCCCGCTTTCGGTTTCGGCCAGAACGCGCGGTTCGGTCCAATTCGCTCCGCCGTCGGTCGAGCGCATGGTCTTGAGCTGATTGTTCTTGCCGTCGAACTCCAGCCAAACCAAATCCACCCGCCGCCCCACGCTCAAGACGTGCGGATGGGCCGGCATGGCCGCCGGATTCCCGAACTTGATCGGTTGGGTAAAGTGCGAGCCGACATCGTCGGAATAGGCATAAAACAAACCCGTCGCGTCGGGCGCGGCGCTATACCAGGTCAAGTGATAGCGTCCATCCCTGGCGATCGACAGCCCCGGCCCGTGGTGGGGACAACCTTCTATGTGCCAGTTTTCATGCGTCACCCGAACCGGCCGGCCCGGCTTGTCCCAATCGGCGAATTTGAGCAGCGCATGGTCGCGGATATTCTCGGGATAGACGTTGCGCCAGACGATGAGCGGCAAGCCGTCGATGTCGATGGCGGCCTGCAGCCGGCAGCACTGACAGGTGTAATCGGCCGCCTTGACATTCGGCTTGAAGCTCTTGCCGCCGTCGTCGGACCAGGTGTAATAGAGAGAAGAACCGTTATACGGCTGGTTCTTGGCCTTCGCGGCTTCGACATCCCTCGCGTCCAGCCAGGCAATGAAGATCTTGCCGTCGCGGCTGATCGCCAGACTGTCGAAAGAATGGCCGATGATGTCCAGGTTGTCGTTAACCGTGACCGGCTTGGAGAACGTCTTGCCGCCATCCACGGAGCGGGCGAAGCGGATATAGCTGCTGAAACGTTTTTCCAAACCTTGCGTCCAGGTGAGATAAATCTCGCCTTTTGGGCCGATCGCGATCTTGGGTCGGCTCTCGCCGTGAGCCAAAACGTTTTCCGGCTCGCGATTGACGGCCACCGGCTTGCTCAAGGTCTTGCCGCCGTCCTTCGAGGACTGGACGTAAATTCGCCCTTGCTGGACCCATGAAAGCCATAACCGACCGTCGGCATCGTATACCACGCTGGGCGTCCGCGCGCATTTTGGTGTCGGAGCGGCCGCCGAATCCTTGCAATAAGCGGGTTGAGAGGAGGACGGGGCGCTCCCGTGCCCGGCCCAGACGAATTGGCTGACCAGGGCCAACGCCGGCAAGCCGACCAATCTGCAAAAAACATTCATCAATCTTCACCTTTTCCGGGTTAACACAACCTCAAACGGAAAATAACCGAGAAATCCCTGTCGGGCTAGGCGCCCTGGAGGGACCTCGGGTGGAAAAACGGCGGGCGAGAAGCAGGGCCTCCTCCGCCGCTGGTTGCCAAGCAATCAGTAATCTATCGAGATGCCCCCGAAGATCGTGCGGTCGAAACCGGGATTCAGGATAGCGGTCCCGCTCCGAGTTGCCCTATCAGCCACGCTCGTGCTGGCGACCCATTTTTCGTCCGTGAGGTTACGTCCTTCGACAAACACGTGATAGCCGAGTTTATTGAACGTATTCTTATAGCCGGCACGGGCGCCAAACAAGGTATAAGCAGGCGCCTTGAGGGTGTTGGCGTAGTCCACGTAATAATTGCTGGTCATGCGGATATTCGGGCCGATGTAGAAACCGGAGGGATGTTCGTACACGGCTTCCGCGCCGCCGAAATGATTGGGCGCCCCCGGAATGTAATTGTCGCCGTAGGCGGAATCGTTGTCGTACAGGAATCGCTGATAGGTATAGGTCAATCGCACGCGCAGCAGATCATCCCCCATCAAATCCAAAGGAATGAGAGCGCCCGTACCGACTTCGACGCCCGTATGTGTGGTCTTGTCGGCATTATTGGTGCTCGTCTGAGTCTGACCGGGCAGCAGCGTGGAGAGAATCTCGTTGTTGATCCAGGAATGGTAGACGGCGAGGTCCCAATTGAAGACGCCTGCCTCGCCGCGGGTCCCCACTTCGATCGTCGTCCCCTCCTGCGCATCAAGAGCAGATTCGCTGCTTGTTTGATTCAGCCGCGGATCCCGGAACGCCAATTGGGTATTGGTCGGCGGCTCGTAACTGCGGCTGAAATTGGCGAAGAACTGTTGCTTCTCGGTCGCCTGCCAAAGCAGCCCGACCTTGGGACTGAAGGCGGTGTACCAGCGAGACGCATCCGTCTCGAAGGCGTTGCCGATCTGTGACGTGGGCACGAAGAAATCGGTCAGGCTGCGCCGCTTGGCATGAATGAATTGACCGCCCACCACGAGATCCAGGCTGGAGGTCAATGCGAAACGATCTTCCCCGAAGATTTCGATGTTGAAGGCCTCGCTCTTGGCGTTATTCAGCTTGGTGCCGATCTCCGCGCCCGGCAGGGTGTTGTCCACCGTGCCGTAGGACTTGCCCCAGCCGAAGAAGCCGCCCAGCACGAAGCTGTTACGCGAACCGAACAGCGATCCGTCGTGAGTGAAACGCCAACTGAGGCCGGCGTCCTGCTGCCGGTTGCGGTTGAACGAGCCCGCCAAATTGCCGTAGTCGATCAGAAGACCGCCGCACGCGGGATTATTGATCGTCACGATGCCCTCCGAATCCGGCGTTCCCCGGCAAGGCGAGTTTCGGTTGAAAGAATTAAAAGGCGATAAGGGGTGCCACAGCCGACGATTTTCGTACCAAGCCCCCACCGTCAGCACGTCATCTGGCGTGAACTTGATGGTATGCCGGACATCGCCGCGCAAGGTCTCGAGGTTACGTTGAACGTCGAGGGTTTCGAATTTATTGAAGAACGATCCCGGCGATAGACCATTCTGGGCTTGGTAAGGGTCATCATAATACTGCTCGAACGAAAGAGACCCCGGCAGCTGCAGCTGGTTCTTGCTGGCGAACAGATGCACGCGGGTTTCCTGATCCTCGTTCCAGCGGTAACCGAAATTGGCGTAGCCTCTGGAAATATCCTCTTCGCTATGGTCCCGGAAACTATTGTTGTAGGTCCCGGTATAAGAAACGAAATAATCCAGATCCTCGTTCAGCACGCCGCCGACCATCAGTTGGGGACGGTAGTAATCGTGCGAACCGGTGACGAAGGTCGTATGAATGCCCGGCGTATTGCGGCCGTTGCGCGAGACGAAGTTCACCGCACCGCCCAAGAAGGCCGAACCGTATTGCAGGGCGTTGGAGCCGCGATAAACCTCGGTGTAAAGCGCGTTCATCGGCTCCAGAAGCTCCGGATTGGTAAAGCCGTCGGTTCCGGTGAGCGGCAGGCCGTCGCGCAGATAGCGCAGCCCCGCCGAACCGAAAGTCAGCGAAGTTCCGGCGCCGCGCACCAGAATGCGGGTTTCGGAATTGCCGTATCGGCTTTGAGAAAAAACACCCGGCGAATAACTCAGGACATCGGCCACGCCACCCGGCGTCGGACGGCTGCGGTACTCTTCGGAATGGATGAAGGTGGTTGCGCCCGGAACCTGGGAAAGCTTGTACTTGGCCGTTTCCGCGCTGGGCGTTGTCAGCGATTCCCCGGTTTCTTCGGGGGCCGTCACTTCGATCGTCTGCAAACGATGTTCTTCGGTATGATCGGCGACAGCGAATCCGGAAAACAATAAATTCAGACTGAAAACCGCCATCCCAACACGAAATGGCGATATCAATACATCCTCCTGCATCTTCATATTTATTTTTTCTTTTATTAAGACCGAGCCTTTTAATAGGAAAATTCGTGCCACTCCTTTTCGTCAGCAACCATCCGGTCCACAGCGGCCATGCACGCTGCCGACAGGCAAGAACTGCGTGATATGCCACACCTCGATGTGTCAAATACCGATATCGCTTTCCGCCAAATCGCTCTTCCCCACCGGAAACGAACATGAGCAATTTTCATTTAGCATTTATTTTCAACGATCTATAAAATACGCCGCCACAACGCGATGCTGTCCAGGAACGGAGTCTCCGTGAAACCCAAGATGGGATATCCGGATTGCGTCATATCACACAATCGGGCATGCGCGATGAGCTCATTTGTACCGACAGCCTAGATTTGGCGAGCAGCGCTCCACTCAACTTGATATGGACCGATATTTGCTAAGAATAGATGGTCATAGCACCGGTATTTAGACGTTTGGGATTAAAATCCGTATGTAAAATGCTTACACAGTAAAAATTCTCGTTATTATTCTCAATTTGAGTTGTACCCTCCAATTTCTACCGAACCATCACTCGCACATCTGTATATGACTTCGATGTCCGCCGACACCAAGCAAGGATGTCGCTCGTGGCTGGAGACCGCTTTCTCGATCGCTGCCGCAGCGGCACTGCATGCCGCGGTTTGGGCCGCCTGGCTCGCCGCCCCGGTAGACCGGGAACCGGCGGAAACTCCACCGCAACTGCTGGAAGTCTCGCTTGTCGCGGCACAGCCCGAAGCCAGTCCCGAGCCGCCCCAACCGCAGGTACAACAGCCGCCGCCCAAACCCGAGCCCAAACCGGAAAAACCCGCACCGAAAAAACCGGACAAACCTAAACCCAAGCCCAAGCCTAAACCGGTGGCTCGGCCGACACCGGCACCCGAGCCCTCTGAAACTCCGACGCCCAGCGCGCCGGCCACTGTCCCGACCGCGTCGACCCAGGGCAAGCCGGCCGCACCAGCCCCTGCGCCATTCGTCGAAGCCTCTTACAAGGCGCCGGGCCTGAACAATCCGCCGACGCGTTACCCACGTGTCGCGTTGGAAAGACGCTGGGAAGGCAAGGTCACCTTGCGCGTTCAAGTCATGCCGAACGGCTCGGCGGGCGAGATCAAAATCGAAGGCAGCAGCGGCCACGAGATTCTGGACGACGCGACCGTGGATCAGGTCAAGAACTGGCGCTTTATCCCCGCGCGCAGGGGCGACCGGGCCGTGGTCAGTTGGGTTATCGTCCCGATTGAATACAAACTAAAACGATGAAAAAGGCTATCGCATGATTCAGATCTCTTCTACCGATATCGTTCAGATCACCTTAGGGGTGCTGATCGGATTTTCCGTCATTACTTGGAGCATCATCTTTTTCAAGAGCTGGACGCTCTGGAATATCGGCCAGCGAAATCGCGGCTACAGCAAAGACTTCTGGGCGGCGCCGGATCTCGCCACTGCCTCGGGTCTGGAACATTCGGCGAGTGCCTTGGGCCGCATCGCAGGAGCAGGATTCGGCGTTCTCAAGGACATGCGCAGCAAAACCTCGCGCATGCTCGAGTGGAGCGGCGACATCGAGTCGATTCTGGAACGGTCCCTGCGCCAACAGATCAGCCGAGAACGCAAGGATCTGGAACAAGGGCTGTCCATGTTGGCCAGCATCGGCAGCACGTCGCCCTTCGTCGGGCTGTTCGGCACGGTATGGGGCATCATGCACGCTTTGCAGGACATCGGCGAGGCCAAATCGGCCAGCCTGGATGTGGTCGCCGGCCCGATCGGCGAAGCACTGGTCGCCACGGCAATCGGCATCGCAGCGGCCATTCCGGCGGTATTGGCTTACAATTTCTTTTTGAGACGCATCAAGCTATGCGAAGCGGACCTCGAATATTTTGCCACCGACTTCCTTAATCTCGCCGTGAAGACAGGCCTTAAAGCCGACGGGAGCGAGTAACCATGGGATTCAAAACCGATTCGTCTTCCGATCGGGAGGCCATGAGCGAAATCAACGTGACGCCGCTGGTCGACGTCATGCTGGTATTGCTGGTCGTGTTCATCGTCACCGCACCGCTGCTGACCCAGGCGGTGAAAGTCGATTTGCCGAAGACCGAAAAAACCGACCCCGCCCCCGACAAGCACCTCGCCACCATCGCCATCGACGCCCAGGGTCAGATCACCTTGAACGATCAGCCGCAACCGCTGGAAGCCATGGAGCAGCTTCTGCGCGATCTGCAACAGGCCGATCCGGAACTGATCGTGCAGTTCCAGGCCGACACCGCCGTTCCCTACGGTCGGGTCGCGGAAGCCATGGCCGTCGCTCACAAGGCAGGCATTACCAAGCTCGCGTTTGTCACCCGGGAGTGACCGCTTTTGCGGCACCAAATGCCTCCATTCCCATCGCGAATATCCAGGCTCTTGGAAAACCCGAAATCGGTATGCAATATTCATGGCATAATTGCTTCATTTTGAGCAGTTCACACGCATGACGTCGAGCTTACAGCGCACCACACTCGCCACGACCTACGATGAAGACAGCCTGTGCCGGGCCGGACTCAAGGTCGTACGGACCGAGGCCGAGGCGGTAGCCGCCTTGATGGGGCGCATCGACGGTCATTTCGCGGCGGCCTGCAAACTCATACTGGCCTGCAAGGGCCGGATCGCGGTGACCGGAATGGGAAAATCCGGCCACATCGGCGGCAAGATCGCCGCCACTTTGGCGAGTACCGGTACGCCTGCCTTCTTCGTGCACCCCGGAGAAGCCAGCCATGGCGATTTCGGCATGATCACGGCGCACGATGTCGTTCTGGCCTTGTCGAATTCGGGGGAAACCCCCGAGATTTTGGCCATCTTGCACCTGATCAAACGACTCGACGTTCCTTTGATCGGCATGACGGGCAACCCCAAATCCACGCTGGCCAGGCAATCGCTGGTGCATATCGACACATCCGTAAAGGAAGAAGCCTGCCCGCTCGGTCTGGCCCCCACATCGAGCACGACCGCGACGCTGGCGATGGGAGATGCTTTGGCCGTCGCATTGTTGGAAGCGCGAGGATTCACCCGGGAGGATTTTGCATTCGCGCATCCGGGAGGGAGTCTCGGACGGCGACTGTTAACCCGGGTGCAGGACGTCATGCACACCGGCCCGGAAATTCCGGCGGTGCCGGAAACGGCCCTGGTACGCGACGCGGTTCTGGAAATGACGGCGAAAAAGCTCGGAATGACCGCTATCGTCGATAGCGACTATCGAGTGCTCGGAATTTTTACCGACGGCGACCTCCGGCGATTGTTCGAAAAGGCCGGCGATATTCACACCACGCCGATCAATGAAGCCATGACACAATATTGCACCAAAGTTTCGGCCGAACTGTTAGCCGCGGAATCGGTACGCATCATGGAGGAAAAGCGGATCAGCGCTCTCTTGGTCGTCGACGAGGAGAACAGGCTGATCGGCGCACTCAATATGCACGATTTGCTGAGAGCCGGGGTGGTTTGATGCCCGAGCATGCGCCTCAAGACGTGCTGGCTCGCGCGGCCGGCATCCGCCTGGTCATTTTCGATGTGGACGGCGTTCTGACCGACGGCCGGCTTTTTTTCGACCAGCAAGGCCAGGAATACAAAAGCTTTCATGCCCGCGACGGTCATGGCATCAAGTTGCTTCAGGGGACGGGCGTAGCGACGGCAGTGATTTCCGGTCGGCGTTCGCAGTCGGTGGCGCTGCGCATGGAGAGCCTCGGCATTCGTCATGTCTATCAGGGGTACCAAGACAAACTGGACGCGTTCGAGCATCTTCGCAATGAGCTGGCGCTGGCTCCCGATGAAATCGCCCATGTCGGCGACGATCTCCTGGATCTGCCGATCATGCGCCGAGTCGGACTGGCGGTGGCGGTAGCGGACGCCCACTTCAGCATTCGACAGCATGCCCACTGGGTTACGCCCAGTCCCGGCGGAGCGGGCGCCGCACGGGAAGTCTGCGATCTCGTTATGAAAGCCCAAGGCACCTTGCAAGGCGTTATCGAGAGTCATTTCTGATGAGCATTTTTGCTCTGAGATCGCTGGTAACCTATCTGGGATTGGCCACCCTGGCATTGTTTACCTGGTGGCTTGCCGGCGTTTTTATGCCGGCCGAAGAATCTGCCGGACCGAGAACCCACGGAACGATCGATTATTATTCAAAAAACCTGAGTCGTACGCTGATGGACGAAAACGGCAAACCGAAGCAACTGCTGTTTGCCGTAAACCTTACCCATTATGTGGATCAAGACCGTACCGAATTGGTACAGCCGGTTCTGACGCTCTACGGAAAAGACGGACCGCCGTGGGTCATTCATTCCGATAACGCCCTCATGCCGGGCGAAAGCGATACCATATTTTTGAACGGAAACGTCCTTATTCTGCGCGAGCGGGACGAAAACGGCCGTACGCTGAAAATCGTCACCCAGAACGCCAGAGTCCAACCGGACAACAACTACGCCGAAACCGACGAGTTCATACAGGTACTGAGTCCGCCGGACGAACTGACCGGCAATGGCGCACGAGTTCACTTCGGCGATGATTTAAAAGTCACGATTCTTTCCAATGTACGAAGAAAGCATGAATTCCCCTAAGAGCCGCGGCTGCAACTCGGTAGATCCGAGCGACAGCCCCGGATGCGAGACCTACCGTTTTTATCCAATCGCAAACGGCGTCTTCGGGAAGGGGCTGGCCGGCGCTCCCGGCCAGGCCGTTTGCGATTGGAGCACCGGAATGACCCTTCCAATACGTATTCAGCAAGCGTTCCCTGAAAGGATCGTCGGTTTTATTTCAACCCTGCTGATCGCCTTATGGTTTTTATTCGCCGCTGAGAACACGTTCGCATTGGACAGCGACTCGAAGCAGCCGATTTATATCGAAGCCAACACGGCGACTTACGATGAAAAGACCGGCCAAACCGTATACACCGGTGATGTGAAAGCCACTCAAGGCAGCCTCGATGTTCAAGGCGACCAAATGACCGTTTATCAGAAAGGCGGCCAGACCGAGAAAATTATCGTTACCGGAAATCCCACCCGGCTGAAACAAACCCCGGAAGGCGGCAAGGAAGACATTCACGGGACCTCGCAACGTGCCGATTATTTTCCGGATACCGGAATACTGATCCTCTACGACAAGGCATTGGTCTGGCAGGGACAGAATTCGACCGCCAGCGACATCATCGAGTACGACACCAAAAACGGTTTATTCAAGGCCGGCAGCCCCACCACCGGCAGCAAACGCGTACATGTAAAAATGCAGCCGAAAGAGAAATCCGAATAAGCGATGGCGATTCTAGTTGCTACCGATCTACTCAAACGCTACAACAAGCGCAATGTCGTCAACGGTGTCTCGCTGCAAATCCACAGCGGAGAAGTCGTAGGCTTGCTGGGGCCCAACGGGGCCGGAAAAACCACCAGTTTTTACATGATCGTGGGGGTAATACGTCCGGATAGCGGTACAATCTACCTCGACGAACACAACATCACGAATCTCCCCATGCATGCCAGGGCGCAACTCGGCGTAGGCTATCTGCCGCAGGAGCCTTCGATCTTCCGGAAGTTGACCGTAGCCGACAATTTGCGGGCGGTATTGGAATTGCGCAAAGGATTGACCAACGGACAGCGAGAACTGGTGATCGAGGAGCTTCTCGAGGAATTCAGTATCGGCCATCTGCGCAACCAGCCCGCCCTGGGACTCTCGGGCGGAGAGCGCCGAAGAGTGGAAATCGCGCGGGCCCTGGCCTGCGAGCCGCAGTTCATGCTGTTGGACGAACCGTTCGCGGGGGTCGATCCGATCTCGATCATCGACATCCAAAAGATCATCGAGCACCTGAGAGACCGCGGCATCGGTATTCTCATTACCGAACATAACGTGCGCGAGACGCTCGGAATATGCAACCGCGCCTATATCCTCAGCGGAGGCGTCGTGATCGCAGAAGGCACGGCGCAAGACATAGTACAAAACAAGGAAGTACGCCAAGTTTATCTGGGCGAACATTTTTCCCTTTAGACAGTCCCTTTCATGGTTAGTACCTGTGCACTAGAATGGTTCTGATTTTTCACTCTCACACTGCCAACGCGCATTTCTGGACGTAAAGCTTCATGAAGCAAACTCTGCAACTCCGGTTGGGTCAGCAGCTGACCATGACCCCCCAATTGCAACAGGCTATCAAGCTGCTGCAGTTGTCAAGCCTGGATTTACAGCAGGAAATACAACAGGCGCTGGACTCGAACATGATGCTCGAAGTGGCGGAAGACGAAGGCAGCCACGGGGAGTTTCATGACTCGGTAGAAACCCCTGCCCCGTCCAGCGAGCCGGAATTCAAGGAGTTGTCGAATCTCGACGCCCAAACCGATATCCCCCAGGAATTACCGGTCGATACCTCATGGGACGAGGTGTACGACAGTTTTCAGAGCTACTCCGTCGCGGCCTCAGATTCGGACAGCGACGATTTCATTTTTCAGCGGGCGCCGGCCCAGTCCTTGCAGGATTACCTGCACTGGCAGATGGAGCTGACGACGTTCAGCGAACAGGACTACGCCATCGCCACGGCGATTATCGACGCTATCGATGACGACGGCTATCTGACGGTCAGCGTGGAAGACATCCATCAGGGCCTCGTCAATCAAATCAACGGCTTGGAGATCGAGGAAGTGACGGCCGTTCTGCATCGGGTTCAGAATTTCGATCCGCCCGGAGTGGCCGCGCCGGACCTCGCGAATTGCCTGGCGATCCAATTGAATCAGCTGCCCGATGACACTCCGTGGAAAAAGGAGGCGTTCACGCTGGTGACCCGGCATCTGGAGCTCCTGGCCAAGAAAGATCTGGCCAAGCTCAGACGCACGCTGGAGCTGTCCGAAGAGGATCTGAACCACGTGGTGGCTTTGATCCGTACTTTGGAACCCAAACCCGGCCGCAAGATCTCTGCCTCGGAATCTCAGTACGTGATTCCCGATGTGTTCGTGGTCAAGCAGGGAAACGATTGGATCGTCGCTCTCAACCCCGAAATTTCGCCCAAGCTGCGCGTCAATCCGTTTTATTCGGGCATGATCAAGCGCGCCGACAACAGCGCGGACAACGTCACCATGAAGAACCATCTGCAGGAAGCGCGCTGGTTCATCAAAAGTCTGCAAAGCCGGAACGACACCCTGCTGAAAGTGGCTCGCTGCATCGTCGAACGCCAGAAAGACTTTTTGGAATACGGCGAGACGGCCATGAAACCGCTCGTTTTGCGAGACATCGCCGAAGAAGTGGGAATGCACGAATCCACCATTTCCAGGGTTACAACGCAGAAATATATCCACACGCCGAATGGCGTCTTCGAATTCAAGTACTTCTTCTCCAGTCATGTCTCGACGAATGCCGGCGGAGAATGTTCGGCAACCGCCATCAAAGCATATTTGAAAGAAATCATCGAAGGCGAAGATCCGCTGAAGCCTCTGAGCGACCACACGATCGCAGCCATGCTGAAGGGACGGGGCATCAACGTGGCGCGCCGCACCATCGCCAAATATAGGGAAGCCATGGCTATTCCGCCGTCCAACGAAAGAAAACGTGTTTTTTGATAACAATCATCCAAAACTAGGGAGATCATCATGCAAATCAGCATCACCGGCCATCACATCGACGTAACCGAAGCCCTGAGAAATTACGTCATGGAAAAAATGCAGCGGATCGAACGTCATTTCGACAAGATCGTAAATGTGCACGTGGTGCTCGAAGTGCAAAAACTGGCTCAAAAAGCGGAAGCGACGGTGCAAGTCAACGGCGCCAGCTTGTTCGCTCAGGAGGAAAGCGAGGATCTGTATGCCGCCATTGACGGCATGGTCGACAAGCTCGATCGACAAGTCGTCAAACATAAAGAAAAAGTTCAAGAGCACTGATCACTCGCCCCACAGCACATTCGTTTTTTCGGCTGATATAGGCGTGAGCAAAACGTCGCCATGAAACTCGTCATCGTCAGCGGTTTATCCGGGTCGGGCAAGAGTATCGCGCTGGAAACTCTAGAGGATTCCGGTTACTACTGCATCGATAACCTGCCGGTCTCGCTGTTCGAATCTTTTATACGGCAAGCCGTGATCAGCAACCCGGGAGCGTTCCGGAAAACCGCGATCAGCATCGATGCCCGAAATCAGAGCGCGAGTCTGGACCAGTTTCCCCTGACTTTGGAACTGGCCGACAGGTTCGGGATAGAGTGTCAGATTCTCTTTCTACAGGCGGAGACCGACACTCTACTCAAGCGTTTCAGCGAGACCCGCCGCAAGCATCCGTTAACCGATTCGGCTCGTCCGCTCAGCGAAGCGATCGAACTGGAGCGTAAGCTGCTGGAACCGGTCGCGAGTCGCGCCCATCTCCTTGTAGACACCACTTACACCAACATACATCAGTTGCGTGAACTGATAAGAGGCCGTCTCGGAGCGAAGCAGGAGCATTCGATGTCCTTGTATTTCCTGTCTTTCGGCTACAAGAACGGCATTCCGCTCGACGCGGACTTCGTGTTCGATGCGCGCTGTCTACCCAACCCGCATTGGGAACCCAGCCTGCGCAGCAAGACCGGTAAAGACGCGGAAGTGATCGAGTTTCTCGCAAACATTACCGAGGTTCAAAGCTACCTGGACGACGTCGTCGCCCTATTGCAACGCTGGATACCCCGGTTCGCGGACGAAGACCGCAGCTATCTGACCGCCGCCATCGGATGCACCGGCGGACAGCATCGTTCGGTCTATCTGGTGGAAGCGCTGGCAGAGCGCTTCCGTTCGGATACGTACGATATTCTTGTTCGGCATAGGGACTTGAATTAGCCCCGACGCCGGACCGCACGGACATCGGGTCTGGCGTTTTTCCGGGCCACAGCCGGTTTCGTTATAATTCCCACGGTCGAACGGTGCGGAATCATGCTTTCAATTTCAAAAACACTACCGCTTATTTTTCTCAGCTTCCTTCTGGCGGCCTTCACGCCGGCCTACGGAGCCAAGAAAACGGCGCCGGCGCCGAAATCCCAACCCAAGGCAAGCGCCGAAGCGAAGCTCGATCAACTGCCCATCGCTTATCTCGCGCAGGACCCTCAAAGCCCGCCGGTCCTGCCTTTTTTCGAGCAGGCGGTCACCGACCGAGGGGTACAGGGCGCACGTCTCGGCATTCAGGACAACAATACCACCGGCCGCTTCACCCGCCAGAATTTCAGCTTGCGTGAAAGCATCGTGCCGCCGGACGGCGATGTTGCCGCGGCATTCAAAGCCCTGCTGGCAGACGGCCATAGACACATCCTCCTCAACCTGGAGTCCACAAAGATCCGCGAACTGGCGGCTTTGCCCGAATCGAAAAATGTTTTGCTATACGATATCGCCACCCGGGACGATGAATTCCGCGGCGAAGCCTGCCGCCCCAACGTACTCCACCTTTTGCCCAGCCGAGCGATGCGCGCCGATGCCTTGGGGCAATACCTGGCGAAGAAGCGCTGGAACAAGTGGTTCCTGGCTGCCGGACCCAACGACGGCGACAAGCTTTACGCCGAAGCGGTTAAACGCGCTGCCAAGCGTTTCGGAGCGAAAATCGTTGCGGAAAGGACCTGGCAACACAGCTTCGACGAACGCCGCACGCCGGAATCCGAGGTACCGGTTTTCACCCAGGGCGTCGAATATGACATTCTCATCGTCGCCGACGAATCGGGTTTATTCGGCGATTTTCTTCCTTATCGCACCTGGCAGCCGCGCCCCGTCGCCGGCACTCAAGGGCTGGTGGCGACCGCTTGGCACCGGACGCACGAGGCATGGGGCGCGCTGCAATTGCAAAATCGTTTCCGCGATCAAGCCGGCCGCTGGATGACCGAGGAAGATTACGGTGCGTGGCTGGCGGTTCGGGCCATCGGCGAGTCGGCCACGCGTACCAAATCGGTCGATTTCGACAAGGTGAAAACCTTTATGCTCGGAGAAGAATTCGCCCTGGCCGGATTCAAGGGCGTGCCCTTGTCGTTCCGACGCTGGAACGGCCAATTGCGGCAACCGGTGCTGATCGCTTCCGAACGGTCGATGGTAGCCGTCGCTCCGGTGGAAGGCTTTCTCCATCCCAAGAACGAATTGGATACCCTGGGTTACGATGAACCCGAGTCGAAGTGCCGCTTCTAAGCCGCGCAATAAATCCCAGTCTTACCAGAGGAAACAATCGATGAAAAAACTGATGATGTCGGCCCTTTTGCTGGGAGGAATGGCCTCTAGCTCCGCTTTCGGCGAAACGGTCTTCGTCACCTTGGAAAAAGACAATGCTCTGGCCGTGGTCGATGCCGCGCAAGGAAAACTCATAAAAACCGTCAAGATCGGGAAACGCCCTCGGGGCATCGTGCTGAGCAAGGATCAACGCCGGCTCTACGTCGCGGCCAGCGACGATAACACCATTCAGGTCATCGATACGGAAAGCTTGAAAGTGGTCGGCAAACTGCCTTCGGGGGAAGATCCGGAAACCTTCGCGAGGGACCCCGAAGGCCGGTTCCTGTACGTCTCCAACGAAGACGACAATCAGGTGACCGTGATCGAGATCGCCTCCAAGAAGGCCGTCAAAACCGTTCCGGTCGGGGTTGAACCGGAAGGCATCGCGGTCAGCCCGGACGGGAAATGGGTGGTCAGCACCAGCGAAACGACCAATATGGCTCACTGGATCGACCGCAGTAGTCTCGACATCGTGGACAACACGCTGGTCGATCCGCGTCCACGCGCCTGCGCATTCACCGACGACAGCCGGCAGCTCTGGGTCACTTCGGAAATTGCCGGCACCTTGACCGTATTCGATGTCGACACCAAACAGCCGGTCAAAAAGATCGGCTTCAAGATTCCCGGCGTCACTCAGGAGAAAATCCAGCCGGTCGGCATTCGTATCGATAAGGATCGACGTTACGGGTACGTGGCCTTGGGGCCGGCGAACCGGGTCGCCGTCATCGACGCGCAAAAGCTGGAAGTCGTCGACTATCTCCTGGTCGGTCAGCGGGTTTGGAACCTCGAATTTTCGCCGGATCAATCCCGGCTCTATACCACCAACGGCGTGAGCAACGACATTTCGATCATTGATCTCAAACAGCACAAGGTTCTGAAGTCCGTCGCCGTGGGCCATTACCCATGGGGGCTCGTCGTTAAACCTTGAACCATGACTCTTAATTCCACACCTGCCCTGACCGTGGCGGGACTTTCCTATGCCTACGGCAAAAAGAAGGCGCTTGACCGCGTGAGCTTTGCCGTTGCGCCCGGTGAATGCACCATTTTGCTGGGCCCCAACGGCGCCGGCAAGACCACGCTGTTTTCCCTGATCACAAGGCTGTACGACAGTCGCGAAGGACGAATCCTTATTGCGGGACACGATGTCAGGAAAGAATTCAGCCGAGCCCTGGCGCAACTGGGCGTCGTTTTTCAGCAAACGACCCTGGATCTCGATCTGACCGTGCTGCAAAACCTTCACTATCACGCTTCGCTGCACGGTCTGAGCCGCCGCCGCGCCGACGCGCGCATCCGGGAAGAACTGGAGCGTCAAGGTATGTTCGAGCGGCGGAAAGAGAAGGTTAGGCAGCTCAACGGCGGCCACCGGCGCAGGGTCGAAATCGCGCGGGCCTTGTTGCATGAGCCCCGGCTACTGCTCTTGGACGAACCCACGGTCGGCCTGGACGTTCCGAGCCGTAAGGCCATCGTCGACTACGTGCATCGGCTGTGTTCCGATAGCGGCATCGCCGTGCTCTGGGCCACTCATCTGATCGACGAGATCTACGAAAACGATCGTCTGGTCGTATTGCACAAGGGAGCCGTTCGGGCCGACGGTTCTATCCCGGAGGTATTGAAAACCGCCAGCGCCGAAACCGTGGGCGACGCGTTCCACAGGCTGACGCGGGAGGCCGCATGAGGCTCATGCACTACCTCCGCGCCTTGCGCGGCATCATGGCGCGGGAACTGCTGCGCTTCGTGCACCAGCGCGAACGCTTCGTCTCGGCCCTGGTTCGTCCCCTGGTCTGGCTGTTCATCTTCGCTGCCGGTTTCCGCTCGACTTTGGGCGTCGCGATCATTCCGCCCTATGAAACGTATATTCTGTACGAGGTCTACATCACGCCGGGACTGCTCGGGATGATTCTGCTGTTCAACGGCATGCAGAGTTCTCTCTCCATGGTTTACGACCGCGAGATGGGCAGCATGAAAACCCTCTTGGTGTGTCCCTTGCCCCGCTGGTATTTGCTGGTGGACAAGCTCCTGGCCGGCGTTCTGGTCGCGGTATTGCAGGCGTACACCTTTCTCCTCATCGCCTGGTTTTACGACATCCAAGCTCCCTTGGAAGGCTATCTGAGCGTGTTGCCGGCGCTGGTCCTCTCCGGTTTGATGCTGGGCGCGCTCGGCCTGCTGCTGTCTTCCTTCGTCAAGCAACTTGAGAATTTCGCCGGCGTCATGAACTTCGTGATTTTTCCGATGTTCTTCCTGTCCACCGCGCTCTATCCGCTGTGGAAAATCCAGGAATCCAGCGAACTCCTCTACACTCTCGCCTCGTACAACCCATTCTCCCAAGCCGTGGAACTCATCCGTTTCGCGCTCTACGGTCAGTTCAATCTTTACGCTTGTATCTACACATCCGTGGCGCTGATTGTTTTTCTGATCATCGCCATCATCGGATACAATCCCTCACGAGGAATGATGCAACGTAAGGGTGGACCAGCCGCATGACACAATCGAAAACAATATTGGTAACCGGAGGTGCCGGATTCATCGGGGGAAATTTCGTGCTTCGCCAAATGCGCCGGGCGAATCTTCAAGTCGTCAACCTGGATGCCCTGACCTATGCGGGCAATCTGGATACGCTGGAAAGCATCAAGGACAACCCCGCCCACGTCTTTGTCTTGGGCTCCATCGGCGACCGCAGCCTGGTGGATTATCTACTGGAACGCTATCAGCCGGACGCCATCGTCAATTTCGCCGCGGAAAGCCACGTGGACCGCTCGATCGACTCGCCGGAACCTTTTATTCAGACCAATATTCTCGGCACATTCCAATTGCTGGAAGCGGCGCGCCGTTATTGGCGGTCGCTTTCTCCCAAGGCGCACAAAGCGTTTCGCTTCCTCCACGTCTCCACCGACGAGGTCTACGGAACGCTGGGATCCGAGGGGTTCTTCACCGAGGAAAACCCTTACCGACCAAACTCGCCCTACTCGGCTTCGAAGGCCTCGTCGGACCATCTGGTCAGAGCCTACTTCCACACTTATGGAATGCCGACTCTAACCACCAACTGCTCCAACAACTACGGACCATACCAATTCCCGGAAAAGCTGATTCCGCTGATGATCCACAATGCCATGAACGGCAAGCCGCTGCCGGTCTACGGGACCGGTGCCAACGTGCGCGACTGGCTTTACGTCGAGGACCATTGCCGGGCCGTCGAACGAGTCCTTGAGGATGGCAAAGCGGGCGAGGTCTACAATATCGGCGGCAACAACGAAAAAACCAACCTGGAAGTCGTCGAGACCATCTGCAGCTTGCTCGATGAATTGTTGCCTAATTCCAAATACCGTCCGCACCGCGAACTGATCACTTTCGTTACGGACCGCCCCGGCCACGATCTCCGCTACGCGATCGATGCCGGCAAGATACGCCGGGATCTGGGATGGGAACCGGCCGAAACCTTCGAGACCGGACTCCGCAAGACCGTGGAGTGGTATCTGGAAAACCAGAACTGGTGCCAGCGGGTCATGGACGGCAGTTACCGGGGAGAACGCCTGGGAATCGAAAAGTCCTGAGTGCAGCGGTCTGCCGGCGACAACAAACAGCATGCAAGGGGGGAATATCTTTGAAGTCCGATAACTTGAAGGGGATTATTCTGGCTGGGGGCTCGGGCACTCGCCTGCATCCGTTGACCTATGTCGTCAGCAAACAGCTACTGCCGGTTTACGACAAACCGATGATCTATTATCCCCTGTCGGTGCAAATGCTGGCGGGCATACGGGACATACTGATCATCACTACTCCCCAGGACGCGCCTTTATTCCAAAGTCTATTGGGCGACGGCGAGCAATGGGGCATGTCTATCCGTTATGCCGTGCAGCCGAAACCCGAAGGACTCGCCCAAGCCTTCATCATCGGACGGGAGTTTGTCGGCAAGGATCGTTCCTGCCTGATCCTGGGCGACAACATTTTCTACGGCCATGGCCTCCAGACTTATCTGGAAAAAGCGGTTGCCCGCGAAACCGGTGCTACGGTTTTCGGTTATTGGGTCAAGGACCCCGAACGCTACGGCGTCGCAGAGTTCGATGAGAGTGGCCGCGTGGTGAATCTCGTGGAAAAACCCAAGCGCCCCAAATCCAATTACGCCATCACCGGTCTTTACTTTTACGACAACCAGGTGGTCGACATGGCGGCCGACCTGAAACCCTCGGCCCGCGGCGAGCTCGAAATCACCGACATCAACAACCTGTATCTGGAGCAAGGACGGCTTCAGGTCGAAAAACTCGGCCGCGGCGTGGCGTGGCTCGACACCGGAACGCACGACTCGCTGCTGCAAGCTTCCAATTTCATTCAAACCATAGAAGAACGCCAAGGCCTGAAAATCTGCTGCCCGGAGGAAATTGCCTGGAGCCAGGGCTGGATCAGCGGCGGCGATCTGGAAAAGCACGCCATGAAGCTGAACAAGAGCGGCTATGGAGAATACCTGATCAGACTTCTAGAACTGGGCCGCCCCGCATGAATATAGAATCCACTCCATTGCCGGGCGTGTTGCTGATCAAGCCCGACGTCTTCGGCGATGCCCGCGGCTTCTTTCTGGAAACCTGGAATCGGCGGCGCTATCGGGACGCCGGTTTGGACCGGGAGTTCGTTCAAGACAACGTATCGCTGTCGCGCAAAGGCATTCTGCGCGGTCTGCACTTCCAGAATCCCACCCCGCAGGGCAAGCTCGTGCAGGCCTTGCAAGGCGAGGTATTCGACGTGGCGGTCGACATCCGCACCGGCTCGCCGACTTTCGGCCAGTGGTTCGGTGCGCTCCTTTCGGAAGAAAACCACCATCAGCTTTATGTGCCGGAAGGTTTCGCCCATGGGTTCTGCGTGCTGAGCGAGACTGCGCTTTTTTCCTACAAGTGCACCGATTTTTATAATCCGAGCGCGGAATACAGCCTCCGCTGGGACGATCCGGATCTGGGCATCACTTGGCCGATCGACAATCCCGTTTTGTCGGCGAAGGACCAATCCGCCCGGAATTTGAAGGATTTTCCCCGCGAGCTGCTCCCCGTCTGGCAAGCATGAAGATTCTCCTGATCGGACGTGAAGGACAGGTGGCGTGGGAGCTACGCCGGAGTCTCGCCTGCCTGGGAGAAACGATAGCGCTGGATCGCCGGTCGACTCCGGCTTTGGACTTGACCGATCCCGATTCCATCCGCGCGTCGGTGCGGCAAATCCGGCCCGGCTTGATCGTCAATGCGGGTGCCTACACCGCCGTGGACAAAGCGGAACAGGAAAACGATCTCGCCTTCCGGGTCAATGCCTTGGCGCCGGGCATCCTGGCGGAGGAAGCGCTGAACGTCGGCGCCGGCCTGATCCATTATTCCACCGACTATGTTTTCCCGGGCGACGGCGACGACGATGCGCCCTATCGCGAGGACGATCCGGTGGGCCCGCAAAATGCCTACGGCCGAAGCAAACTGGCCGGCGAAGAGGCCATCCGCCAGGTCGGCGTGCCTCACTTCATCCTGCGCACTGCCTGGGTTTACGGACGGCGCGGCCAGAACTTTCTGCTCACGATGCTGAGACTGATGCGGGAACGCGAACTCGTCCGCGTCGTGGACGATCAGTTCGGCGCTCCTACCTGGAGCCGTCTCATCGCCGAGGCCACCGCCTTGATGCTTGCCAAGTCCACCGCGAACGGACGGTTCGAGCCGGGCGATCGGCAAGGAATTTATCATCTGAGCTGCGACGGACAGACGAGTTGGCACGGCTTCGCCTGCAATATACGCGACTACTCCCTCGAAAAGGGATTGTTGCCGGAATCCGCCGCCAGGCTCGAACCAATCCCGAGCTCCGAATACCCCACTCCCGCACGGCGTCCGAAATATTCCGTGCTTTCCAATAAAAGGCTCTTCGAGGAATTCGGTCTGGGCTTACCCGATTGGGACCAGGCTCTCCGTTTTTGCCTGGATGAATTTGCATACCGAACAAAGGATTGAATTACCTATCCTCGGCGTTGGCAAACATGCCTGAACCGTTTCTCACGCCTGAATTACTGCGGTTCCGCAAAGTTCGAATCCGGTCCAGTGGCCGCGAAGCCAAATCGAGCCGACTTTGACGCCGATGTTTACCATACGATGGAAGATCGTCTGATGAACGAATGGTCGACACACGTGCGAATAAAATGACAACGCAGCAGTTCGGATGCGCCTGATTGGCGAGAACACGTTCGAGCCTAGAACGTACATTCTCACGAAAACTAGGAGAATGCCGATCACGCACCGCAACAAGTGACGGAAAACGATCTTTTAGACAAACCTGCAAGCTACCCGAACTTCATGACCGAAGCGCTCGATCCCCGTTTCATTCACCTGCGCGTCCACACGGAATACTCCCTGGTCGACGGACTGGTCGACGTGAAAGCCCTGGTCAAGCGCACGGCGGCGCTGGGCATGCCGGCGGTGGCCGTGACCGACCAGTCCAATCTGTTCGCCCTGGTCAAGTTCTATAAAGCGGCCTTGGCCGAAGGGGTTAAGCCCATTGCCGGAGCCGATGTGCAGCTATACAACGAAGCCGACCCGGCCTCTCCGCATGCTTTGACGCTGTACGTGCAGAATACCGCGGGATACCGCACCCTCACCGAATTGATTTCCCGCAGCTATCGGGAAAATCAGCATCAAGGCGTGCCCTTGCTGATGCCCGAGTGGCTGGAAGAAAAAAACGAGGGACTCTTGGCGCTCTCCGGCGCCCGCCGAGGCGATATCGGACAGGCTTTGCTGATGGGCAACGTAAGCGAAGCGAAACGCCTGCTCGAACGCTGGCTCGGAATTTTCGACCGGCGCTTTTATCTGGAGCTGCAACGCACCGGACGTCCGGACGAGGAGGAATACATCGAGGGTGCCGTGAGCCTCGCGATCGAGCTCGACGTCCCGGTGGTCGCCACCAACGACGTACGTTTCATCAGCCCGTCGGAATTCGAGGCTCACGAAGCCCGGGTCTGCATCCATCAGGGCCGGGTATTGGACGATCCGCGCCGCCCGCGCGATTACACCGAGCAGCAATATCTCCGAAGCCCCGAGGAGATGGCGGAGTTGTTCGCCGATCTCCCCGAAGCCCTGGAAAACTCGGTCGAGATCGCCAAACGCTGCAATCTCGAACTGACCCTAGGCAAGAACTTTCTGCCGCAATTCCCCGTACCCGAAGGCATGAGTACGGCGGAATTTTTCGCCGAGGAGTCGCGCAAGGGGTTGAAGGAACGTCTGGCGGTCCGACCGCCCACCGGGAGCGGGAGTCTCGAAGACCGGCGCAAGCGCTACGAAGAGCGGCTGGAACTGGAAATCTCGGTCATCAATCAGATGGATTTCCCCGGCTACTTCCTGATCGTGGCCGATTTCATCCAGTGGGCCAAGAAAAACGGCATTCCGGTTGGGCCGGGACGCGGCTCCGGCGCGGGCTCGCTGGTGGCCTACGCCCTCAAGATCACCGACCTCGATCCCATCGAATTCGAACTGCTCTTCGAGCGCTTTCTTAACCCCGAGCGCGTGTCCATGCCCGACTTCGACGTGGACTTCTGCATGGAGCGCCGCGACGAGGTGATCGACTACGTGGCCCGCAAATACGGGCGCGACCGGGTATCCCAAATCATCACCTACGGCAGCATGGCAGCCAAGGCCGTGGTGCGAGACGTGGGCCGGGTACTGGGCCATTCCTACGGTTTCGTGGACAAGATCGCCAAGCTGATTCCGTTCGAACTGGGCATCACCCTGGACAAGGCCCTCACCGACAGCGAAGACCTCAGAAAGCTGTACGAGAGCGACGAGGAAGTCCGAACGCTGATCGACCTCGCCAAGTCGCTCGAAGGCATTACCCGCAACGCCGGCAAGCACGCGGGCGGCGTCGTCATCGCACCGTCCCAGCTGATCGATTTTTCCCCGCTGTACTGCGAACCGGGCGGCGAAAACCTGGTGACCCAGTTCGACAAGGACGACGTGGAAGCGGTGGGTCTGGTCAAGTTCGACTTTCTGGGACTCCGCACTCTCACCATCATCGACTGGGCGCTGGAAACCATCAACAAACAGCGGGCCGAGAAAGACGCGCCGCCGGTGGACATCGCCCAAATTCCCCTGGACGACCCCGACACCTACAAGCTGCTGAAAAGCTGTTCGACAACCGCCGTCTTCCAGCTCGAATCACGCGGCATGAAGGACCTGATCCGGCGCCTGCAACCGGACTGCTTCGAGGACATCATCGCCCTGGTGGCGCTGTTCCGTCCGGGCCCGCTGCAGTCAGGCATGGTCGACGACTACATCAACGTCAAGCACGGCCGCACCAAGGCGGAATTCCCGCACCCAGTCCTAGAGCCGATTCTCAGGCCCACCAACGGCGTCATCGTATACCAGGAACAGGTGATGCAAATCGCCCGCGACATGGCCGGTTACACTCTGGGCGGCGCCGATCTCCTGCGCCGCGCGATGGGCAAGAAAAAGCCCGAGGAAATGGCGAAACAGCGGGAAATCTTCGTCACCGGCTCGGTCGGGCTAGGGGTCGACGAGAATATCGCCGGCTACATCTTCGATCTCATGGAGAAGTTCGCCGGCTACGGCTTCAACAAGTCGCACTCGGCGGCCTACGCGCTGGTGTCCTACCAGACCGCCTGGCTCAAGGCCCATTTTCCGGCTGCCTTCATGGCTGCGGTGCTGTCCTCGGACATGGACAACACCGACAAGGTCGTGGTCCTGATCGAAGAGTGCCGGGAAATGAAACTGGCCGTCCAGCCGCCGGACATCAACCGCTCAGAATACCGCTTCGCGGTGCTCAACGACCGCACCATCCTGTATGGCCTAGGCGCGATCAAAGGAGTTGGCGAAACGGCGATCCGGGATATTCTCGAGGAGCGCAAACGCGGCGGCCCATTCGAGGATCTGTACGATTTCTGCCGCCGGGTCGATCCGCGCAAGGTCAACCGGCGCGTGATCGAAGCGCTGATCCGCTCCGGCACCCTGGATTCCATCGATTCGAATCGCGCACGCCATATGGCGGAGCTGTCGGACGCGATCAAAGCGGCCGAACAACACGGTACCATGGCCGAAACCGGGCAGGACGACTTGTTCGGGCTCGGGGGCCCGGCAGAGGCCGAGGATACGCCGCGCGTCACGACAGCCGTCGAACCTTGGCCGGAAGACGAGCGCCTGGCTTACGAGAAAATGACGCTAGGGCTCTATCTCACCGGCCATCCGATCGGCCCTTACGAGGCCGAAATCCAGCACTTCGTTACCGGCCGTCTCGGAAAATTGTCGCTCGACAACGAGCGGGGGCCCGGAGGACGCCGGGAAGTGCGCGCCGTAGTCGCGGGGCTCGTCGTGGAGCTTCGCGCCCGGCAGAACAAGAACGGCAAGCGCATGGCCTTCGCCACTCTGGATGACCGAACCGGAAGGCTGGAAGTAGCGGTGTTTTCGGAGGTTTTGGAAAAATACCGGGAGCATTTGGTGAAGGACGCGCTGCTAGTCGTCGAAGGCAATCTGGGTTTCGACGACTATGCCGGCCAACTCCGCCTGACCGCGGAACACCTGTTCACCATGGCGCAGGCGCGCGCGCACTTCGCCAAACATCTCTTCATTCAATGGCCGCCGTCGGGCCCGAACACCGCCCCTTCGGAAGCCCAGTGGGTCAACGAACTCGTCGATCTGCTCGCACCGTTCCGAGGCGGCAGCTGTCCGATTTATATCGAATACCGAGGGAAAGCGGCACAGACGACGATTCAGCTCGGGGAAGCATGGCGCGTACATCCCGGCGATGAACTGCTCGCGCGTCTTAAAAAGCGTGTCGGAACCGATAAGGTGAAGCTGCATTACCAATGAAAAAAGGCATCTTGCTCGCTCTATTGTTGCTCGTGACGGCAGGCGCGAAGGCGCAGGATCTCTTGCAAATCCTCGAACTCGCGTTGCAACGCGATCCAAGGCTGCGTGAAGTGGAAGCGACCCGCAACGCCGTTCTGGAAGCCAAGCCGCAAAGCGTCGCCCGCCTATTGCCGACTTTGTCGCTGACCGGCGAGCTCAACCGCAACTCGGTGCTGTCGAAGTTCGAGGAGTTTCAGCTCGCCTTCATCGCCGGTGCCCGGAATGTCGGCTTCTGGAACAGTGCGGCCAGCATCAACCTGACTCAGCCGATTTATCATCACGACTATTGGGTCCAGCTGAGCCAGGCGGACAATCAAATCGCCGAGGCGGAAGCCAATTACGCGGCGGAGCAACAAAACCTGATGCTGCGTACCGCGCGTGCCTATTTCGATGTTTTGTTCGCCCAGGACAGCCGCGAATTCGCGCTGGCCGAGCAGCGCGCCATCGAGCGCCAGCTCGAACAAGCCAAGGCACGGTTCGAGGTGGGACTGATCGCCATTACCGACGTGCACGAAGCCCAAGCGGGTTACGACCAGGCCCGGGCTAATGTCATACAGGCCGAAAACCAGGTGGACAACGCGCGGGAAGCGCTCCAGGAAATCATCGGCGAATACGACCTTGCCCTGGCCGAACTCGCCGAAAAGATTCCGTTGAAGGGCCCGGATCCCGAAAACATCGAGAACTGGAGCGACCTGGCCCAGGAAAGCAATCTCAGTATCGTTGCAGCCGAGAACCGCAGCCTGGTGGCGAAAAAAGATATCGATCTTCAGTTCGCCGGCCATCTTCCGTCGATGGATCTGGTCGGCTCGGCGGGATTCACCGATACCAACCGGCCGCGCGGCATACCCACCGAGTATCAAATCATCGGAATGCAAGTCAACGTACCGATGTTCGCGGGCGGCGGCGTCAACTCGCGGGTTCGCCAGGCCCGCCATGAATACGAAGCGGCCCAGGAAAATCTGGACGGCGTACGGCGGTCGGTCAAGCGTCAAGTGAAAGATGCTTACCGTGGTATTCTGTCCGCCATCAGTCAGGTGGAGGCCCTCCAGGCGGCGGTAGTGTCGTCGCAAAGTGCCGTGGAAGCGACCGAAGCCGGGTTGGAAGTCGGCACCCGAACGATGGTCGACGTCCTCGCCGAACAGCGCAATCTGTTTCGGACCAAGCGCGATTATGCGCGGGCGCGCTACGATTACATCATCAACAGTCTGGCGCTCAAACAGGCCGCCGGGACCTTGAACCCAGCGGATCTCGCGATCGTCAATCAGTGGCTGGGTCCGAATTCTCGAGCGGATTCTACGGCACCCGACGAATCCGAGTTCTGACCACGTCAAAAAGAGTCTTTTTTGAGTCAACGCCGCCGGCGGAACCAATCGCACCCCATCGGGTTCGAAACTGTATCCGTCGGCTGTCCCGCGGTTCCATTGGGAGATTCATATGAATAAGAATTCACGAGATTCCTTGTTGGATTCCCTCGGTAAAGGTGTTCAGGAGTTCTGGAAAAAACTGACCGACAACTTGCGAAACGCAGACCTCGACGGGAAACCCGATACGGAAATCAATCCGCGCGCCGGCGATGAGAGCGATTATCAGAGCATGCGGCGACGGCGCATCAATCTCTGGCTTTATCTCCTTCTGATCTTAGCCACCTTGTATTTCTGGCAGGGCTATCAGGAAGTGCGCCAGGACGAAATCCCATATAGCGATTTTCTGAAATACGTGCAGGAACAGCAGGTAGAGGACGTCGTCGTGATGGATCAAGTGATCACCGGGTACCTGAAGCCCGAGGCTCCCGGCGAAGAACGACGCCGTTTCATCACCGTGCCATTATGGAATCAGGATTTGGCGCAGGCCCTGGAAGAAAAAGGCGTCAAATACACCGTTCGCTACGGCAACAACTGGTTGGGCAACTTCATCTTCAATTGGTTGTTGCCTATCGGCATTCTGTTCGCGCTCTGGACCTGGATGGCGCGCCGCATGACCGGCGGGCGCGGCCTTTTGAACTTCGGCCGCAGCCGGGTTCGCATTCATGCGGAATCGTCGGTCAAGGTCACGTTTCAGGACGTCGCGGGCGCCGAGGAAGCCAAGCAAGAGCTCAAGGAAACCATCGAATTCTTACGCAATCCGGCCCGTATCCAACGACTGGGCGGCCGCATGCCGAAGGGCGTCCTTCTGGTCGGCGCGCCCGGCACGGGCAAGACCTTGCTGGCGCGCGCAGTGGCCGGCGAGGCCGGGGTGCCGTTCTTCAATATCAGCGGTTCCGAGTTCATCGAGATGTTCGTCGGAGTGGGCGCGGCGCGGGTTCGCGACCTCTTCGAACAAGCCCGGCAAAAAGCGCCCTGCATGATCTTCATCGACGAACTCGACGCCATCGGGCGGGCGCGCGGCGGCCCGGTGGTCATGGGCGGTCATGACGAGCGCGAACAGACCTTGAACCAACTGCTCACGGAAATGGACGGCTTCGATCCATCGATCGGGGTGGTGGTCATGGCGGCCACCAACCGCCCGGAAATCCTCGATAGAGCCCTGCTGCGCGCGGGCCGCTTCGACCGGCAGATCGTGGTCGACAAGCCGGGCCTGGACGACCGGGTTGCCATACTCCAGCTGCATACCCGCAATATCAAGTTGGGGCCGGACGTGAATCTCCGGGTCGTAGCCCAACGGACGCCTGGTCTGGTTGGCGCGGATCTCGCCAATATCTGCAACGAAGCCGCCATCATCGCCGTGCGCGAAAACCAGGAAGCGGTCGGCATGAGGCACTTCGAGGCGGCCATTGACCGAATCATCGCCGGCCCCGAGAAAAAGAGCCGTACGCTCAGCGAACCGGAGAAGCGCCGAGTTGCATATCACGAGTCCGGCCACGCACTGGTGGCCGAGGTCGTTCCCACCGGCGAACCGGTACACAAGGTCTCCATCATTCCACGCGGCGCGGCCGCCTTGGGCTTTACCCTACAATTGCCGATCGAGGAAAAATTCCTCGCCACCGAGGACGAACTCCGCGACAAGATCGCCATCCTGCTTGCAGGACGCGCGGCCGAAGAGTTGGTATTCGGCAATATATCCAGCGGCACTCACAACGATCTCGAGAAAGCCAGCGAAATCGCGAGGGCCATGGTTTGCCAATTGGGCATGAGCAAGAAACTCGGCCCGCTCACCTACGGAAAAAGGCAGCAGCTCGCATATCTCAATATCGAAGGAACCGAGGAGCGGAATTTTAGCGAAGAGACCGCGCAGCTAATCGACTCGGAAGTCAGGGAACTGGTCGAGGAGGGGCAGCGCCGGTCGCGGGAAATTCTCACGCAGCGACGCACAACTTTGGATGAAATCGCCAAGATATTGCAGGAACGGGAAGTCGTCAGCGGCGAGGAAATCAAAGAGGTGATCCACAGGATGGAGCGGCGCTCGGCCTGACACTTTCTCACATCCAACGAAGCCACGGGCGGAGATCTATTCTCCGCCTCCTTCGCTTTTCCTGCCATCATGGCCGATAAGCCGATTATCGGCCGCTGTTCCATTTTATCTCGACAAATCGATTCATATCCCGCCAGCGCGCCGCACCGATTTTCCGGCGGCGAGCAAGCGCCTCGATTCGCGTGAATAGTTCACTTCCGGCGGAGATCAAGCCCTCTAGAATCCGAATCGAAGGGAGGTCGCTCGGGAGGCGTCCATAAGGAATTGGACAAAGCCAGCCTTCAATTTCCCATAGATTTCATTACATCGAAGGACTACAGGAATGACTAACTCATCGCGCTCGAAATTCATCATTTTTCCATTAATAGCCACCGTATGCGGATTCATGCTCGCTTTTGCCGCACCGCAAGCCGTTCGCGCCGATGCCGTCGACGACGAGATCAAAGGGTTGATAATGCAGTTCCATAATGCATCCACGACCGGCGATATCGACTTCATGGAATTCATCACCTCGCGTTCGCCGGATGCCTTGGCCTTGGGCACCGATACCCCCGAGGTCTTCGTCGGCCACGACGCGATCGTAGCCTGGTGGCAAGGCATTTTCGATTTTCTGGCGTCTATCGGTTACGAGAATGGCGGATTGCCGGTGGTTTCGCCGGTCAATCTCCAAGTCGGGCACCGGGGCGCGGTTGCCTGGGCCGCCGAGCAGGCGGTTTGGCACTTCGCGAACGGTGATGTACCGTTCCGCTTGAGCCTGGTGTTCAGGAAAGAACACGGCAACTGGAAAATCATTCAGCAACATTTTTCCATAGGCGTGCCGAATTCCGAGTTACCGATTTGATCGGTCCAAGCAAAAAGCGGGCTGTACAGCCCGCTTCTTTCGCGCCTTGCGAAACTCGTTCAGAAATCGCTGTTGAAGATCTCCGTCGCCCGTCGGCAAATCTCTCGGCCGTAATCCGTCCACAGACCTTGCCCCCAGTACCGGTAGCAACTGGTTTGAGCCGTCATCAAATGGAACAGTGCATTCCGATAACGCGGATCGTCGGTCGGCGCGCCTTTTTTCAGGACCTTCTCGTAAAACAGTGCGCTGGCTTCTTCCATGGGGCCCAAGACGTTCTCATAGCCTTTCACCCAGGAAATATCGCTGGTCCAGCTGCCGCCCTCCATGTGAAACCGGTGATCTTCTTTCTTGATCTCCTCGATGATTTTTTCCAGCTTTTCGGCACCGTCGCCGGGTTTGAAACGGTCCCAAATCATTTTTTGAAACAAGGGTTGTACCGTCGGGAAATCGCTTTCTGCTATCCCCGTGTCGGCTAAAAATTCCAGGTATTCGGTCACGTTCATGAGCGGCGTTTCCGACCCGCTGGCCTCGCGGACCACCTCCATGAACTTCGGCGGAAATTCGTTCATCATCACGCCGCCGTTCTCGCCATCGGCGATTTGCGTCACCAGCGGCGGGACCGATTTTCCGGCCAGATCCCAGCGGGACAGGCTTCTGGCCTCGTAGTAAGGCTGCATCTGCGCCACCAGCTTGGTATCGCTGCCCTGGGTCTTGATGATCGCGATGATGCTGACGCTTTCGCCTTCCGAATTGGTGCAAACCAGCCGATGCGGCAAATGCTTGTGCTCCGGTCCCCAGCCGTTTTCGGGACGCTCGACGGTATGCTCCTGCACCAGAACCCACGTATAGCCGCAATCCCGGAGCGTCTTCACGAATTCGTAGGCGACATCCGGATGATTCGGCAGCGCCATCTCGGAAGGCGAGAAACCCCGCACCCGCGTCAAAGCCTCAACGCCGAAAATGGCGGCGAAATGATGCTGCCAGGCTTTGACGTGCAGACGGTAATCCTGAACCGGTGTTGACGGGGCCACGGCATGGCCCCAGGGCGCGCCCAGCCATTCGACGGCACGGCGGTAATCCGGATTTACGGTGATCGTCTTGAGATTGTCGAACACGTCGTGCAAGCCCATCTCGCGAAGGCCGTAGAACAGGGTTCCCGAGTATTCCAGCATGACCCTCGGTTCCTTGCCCTCGTGTATCAGTTGCGGCACGAACTCGCCCATGCGCTTGTAGCACCAGTGGAAAACCGGGGCGTTATGGTTATCGCCGATATGCTGATTCTCCATCATGTGCTTGAGATTGCTGATGATCTTGGCGGTGGACGGATCCCCGCCACCGGCCGGAATCAAAGGCTGATGCATGTGCAGCGCGATCGCGGCGGCGCTCTTGATGCGGCCGAACTCGATTGGACTGGAATTCTGGAAGACCGTGTCCGGCCGGTTTCGAATCGCCTGTTCGATCAAAGATTCCGACCCCGAGATATTGGGAAGACCATCGATGGTTTCAGAGAGTGTTTCCATGGGTGACGCTCCGGTACACTGAAGAGGATTGTTCGGCTTCGTAGCGCATTGGCTCCGGCCAGTTTACACCAATCGAAATCGCCGGACCGCTGAACGCTTCATACCTTTTGGCCTTTTTCGAGGAAACAATTTGTGTTCAAAAACCCGCCTCTGTAAGCAAATTTTGATTATCTCGATTTCGGCGTGTCTGGCGAGTAGCGAGACCTTGGCAACGGATGTGCATCGGGAGCGTCAAATCGCCGACGATATCGGGACTCGTACACACCCGGACGAAGCGATTCGGCTGGAAGCGTCCGATCTGGGATTTCAGGGACTATACCGAGAGGCAGTATCGAAAGACGTACGCGGCGGCGTCATCCTGCTGCATGGGAGACATTCGAATCAGGATGCGGCCGATCTTATTCGTCCGCTCCGACTAGGCTTGCCGGTACACGGCTGGAGCAGTTTGTCTTTGGCGATGCCCATATCGGACGCCGACGATCTGCAAGGCCATGCGAATCTTCTTGCAGAAACGATCGCAAGGCTGCAATCCAGCGTGGAGTTTCTCAAGCAGAAAAAAATCGGGAATATCGCCTTGCTGGCCCACGATATCGGAGCATGGACGGCATTGAGCTATCTCGCCGATTCGCCCGACGGAGCCGTGAAGGCCGCAGTGCTGATCGACCCGGCCCCCGTGCGGAAGCTCGATCCACCGCCGATCTCCCCCGATAGCCTGAGCGCCATCCGCTTGCCTATACTTGAAATTCTAAGCAGCCGAATATCGGTGCCGATGGACGACGAAGCGTCCCGCAAGCGGGCCGCCATGAAAACCAATCCGTCCTATCGGTTGCTGGTTCTGAATGAGCCCGATCACGGATGGCAAGACATCGGAGAATTTCTGGTCAACCGTGTTCACGGTTGGCTAACCAATTTGCAGATTAGTGCCGCTTTGGATGCTGCTCCTCCTTCTGCGCCGGAGAAGCAAAGCGGCCTGAATCCAAAATAGCTGCGCCGCCCCTTGGATGACGTGTGCCCACCGGATCGTTCCGCTTCCCATGGGCAAATATCTTGCTTACTTAGGCGCCGCCAATTCCATGATGATGACCTCGGCCTCGCCTTGCCCGACATTTTCCGCCGTCATCCATTGACCGGATTCCCAAAACACTTCTCCGGGCCCGTATTCGCGAACCTGGCCGCCTTCCTCGATTTTCACCTTGCCCTTCACGACGTAACGAGGCCCCGGCCCTTCATGCGTATGCAAAGGTGTCTTGTAACCCTCCGGGAAAATGACCCGAATGACCCGCGAATTGACCTTATTGGTTGGCAGCTCGAGGGCTTTCTCCAAAAGCACTTGGCGAGGCGGCATCTTCGGTTCCTCAGCCCGGCCCACTCCGGCCCAGACTACGGAAAAAACGACAACTGCATGTAGGACGGGATTCGGTCTCATATTATTTTCCTTTGTTCTTATGCGAATTAAATCTAAAAACTTACGCCATCTCGCCCGGGAGATAAAGACCTTTAACCGCCCACTTCCTTCACTTCAGGAAAGCGTGCGCGCCGTTGCAGCCACATCACCCCGCACAGGTCGACAATGCCGACCCATAGCCGGTGCCAGGTGCCATATTTGGACACACCGCGCACACGGGGCCGATGATCGACTTCCACCGACACGACTTTTCCTCCGGCCCGCTGAACAAGCGCGGGAAGGAAACGGTGCATATGGTCGAAATACGGCAGGGAAAGAAACAACTCGCGCGAGAACACCTTGAGCCCGCATCCCGTATCCGGCGTATTATCGTGAAGCAGCGAACTGCGCACGGCATTAGCAACTTTGGAGGAAAACCGCCGCCAGCCGGTATCCTTGCGGCGCTTGCGAAGTCCCGCCACCATGGCCTTCATTCCGTCCTGGTCCATAGACTTCAGGGCCGAGATCAATTTCGGTATATCGGCAGGATTATTTTGCCCGTCGCCGTCCAGGGTCGCGATGATTCGTCCGCGGGCCGCGCGAACGCCGGTCAGCAAGGCGGTGCTTTGCCCGCAGCAGCGTCGGTGACACAGAACGCGCAGCCGCGGGTACTGCGCTCGCAAACCGTCAAGGCGGGTCAGGGTATTGTCGGTGCTGCCGTCATCCACGAAAATCACTTCGTAATTTCCCGCATCGATCAAGGCTCGATCGATTTCGGCGATCAGCGGTTCAACGTTGTCTTCCTCGTTGTGAACCGGCACAACGACACTAAGTTCCATAAATCTTCCTGAACAGTAGCATTGCGTACTATGGCTGGACGTACCTGACCCGAGGACCGCCATCAGCCGATGCGATCTCGCCGATGGTATACACGGTCTCGCCGGCAGCGGTGAGCAGCGCACGGGCGTTCTCTTCGTCTTCCGGCGCGACGCAGACGATCATGCCGATGCCGCAATTGAAGGTGCGCAGCATCTCGCCGTCCTCTACCCCGCCTTTTTCCTGCAGCCAGCGGAACACGGCCGGTCTCGGCCACGCGAACGGGTCGACCACCGCCTCCGAGCGATCCGGCAAGACCCGCGGCAGGTTTTCCGTGATTCCGCCGCCGGTGATATGGGCCAGGGCATGAACCCTGATTTGACGCATGAGTTGCAGCAATGGCTTTACGTAGATCCGGGTCGGCTCGAGCAACCATTCGCCCAAGGGCTTTCCGTCCAATGATTCATCCAGGCGGCGGCCTTCGCGGTCCACGATCTTGCGGATCAAGGAATAGCCGTTCGAGTGCGGTCCGGAAGACGCCAGGCCGAGCAGTTTGTCGCCCGGACGGACCCGGCTTCCGTCGAGAATCTCGTCCTTCTCCACTATGCCCACGCAAAAGCCGGCCAAATCGTAATCGCCTGTGCCGTACATCCCCGGCATCTCCGC
>NZ_JBDIVO010000019.1:0-30614 GCF_039794385.1 Methylocaldum sp.
TGCATTCGGCTCGCCGCCGCACGGATCCGCCGGATGTCTCCGCGCATACGCTCGAAATCTCCCCGCGTCGCGCTTTGTTCCAGCATGCCTGAAAATCCCTGGATGGTAATCAAGGGACTCTTGAGATCGTGCGAGGCGGTGTAAATGAACCGCTCCAATTCCGCATTTTTTTCTGTCAGCTGTTCGAGGAGAGCAGCCTGTTGTTCCTGGGCTTTTCGGCGTTCGGTCACATCGCGAATGATTCCGGTGAACAGGCGATGGTTGCCCAGAGGGGTTTCGGCGACGGTCAGTTCGATGGGAAAAGTGGATCCATCCCGACGCAGCCCGAGGACTTCTCGGCCGATGCCGATGACCCGGCGTTCCCCCGTTCTGAGATAGCGGGCAATGTAGGCGTTGTGTTCGTCGCGGTAAGGGGAGGGCATCAGGAGAGTGATGCTCTGGCCTTTTACCTCCGCTTCGGTGTACCCGAACATGCGCTCGGCCGCGGGATTGAAGGTCTCGATGAGCCCCCGCTCGTCGATCACGATGATGGCGTCGACGGCGGTCTCGAGAATCGCGCGCAACCGCACCGTCTGGTTCGCCAAGGCTTTCTCGGCGAGTTTGCGGCGACTGATGTCGTGAACCGTAGCCAATACGAAACGACCTTGCTCGGCCTCTAGGAGAATTAGGCTTATATCCGCTGGAAATTCGGTTCCATCCTTGCGCAAGCCGAAAAGATCCAGTCCTTCCCCCATGGGGCGGGAGCGGGGATGTTCGGCGTAACCCGCACGCTCTTCTCGATGCCGCCCGCGAAACCGTTCCGGCATGAGGTCTTCGACCGTGAGTTCCGCCAGTTCTTCGCGGGCATAGCCGAAAAGTTTCTCCAGCGCGGGATTGGAAAAAAGGATTTTTCCCTTGATGTCCGTAATCGCCATGCCATCCAAAGAGGACTCCAGCCATACACCGAAGTTCTTTTTTTTCAGCAGGAATTCCATCATGAAATGCCCGGAAAATGGTAAGAAACCCTTGATCGGTGAATCGATCAAGTGATTTTAAGCCGGTTGCAGTAAGAAAATTCTTATTTTTTAAAGGGTAATCAGTCCGTGGCGCAAGGCTAGATGGGTGAGTTGCACGACATTCGCAAGCCGGAGTTTTCGCATGAGATGCGTTTGATGCACGCTGATGGTCTTGGGGCTGGTGTGCAAGAGCTCGGCGATTTCCGCCACGGAACGACCCTGGGCCAGATGGCGGAAAACCTCGAATTCGCGCGGCGTCAAGAGCTCTACGGGCTTTTGCGATTGAGTCGACGCGGCTCGTTTCAGATGTTTGTCGAAGAAAAAGTCGCCGCTGAAGACGATCCGTGTCGCTTCCACGATCAATTTGGCCGCGCTCCGCTTGCCGATATACCCCCGGACGCCGGTTTCCCGCGCGCGCTCGATGAGCACTTCGCTTTCATAAGCGGAAAACATCAGAATTCGCGCCCGGGAATCGCGTTTCAGAATCTTGCGGGCTGCTTCGAGTCCGCTGATGCCGGGAAGGGCCACGTCCATGACGACGATGTCCGGCTGGTGTTTCAGATAGGCCTGATAGGCCTCTTCCCCGTCTGCCGCTTCGGCCAGGACGGTGATATCGGGCGCTTGCTCCAATAGGCGCCGGTAGCCGCTGCGCACTACCGGATGATCGTCGACTAGCAGTACGGAGATCATGGTCTGGCTTGGCTAGGAATTTCGATCGCTACGCAGGTTCCCTGTCCGCTCTGGCTCTCCAGGCTGAAGAGTCCTCCAAGTGCCTCGACCCGTTCGCGGACGCCCATCAATCCCAGTCCCCGCTTCGTTTCCCGGGACGATAAACCGACGCCATTGTCCTTGATCAACAGGCGGACGGAAGCCGACTCGCCGGGCACAGGTCCAAAATGCCGCTGACACGATTCTCCCTGGCACGCGATACTCTCGCAGACCATGACTTCGGCTTGCGTCGCCCGGGCATGCCTGCCGATGTTATTCATGCACTCCTGGACGATTCGATAAACCGTAATCTTAAGCGTTTCATCCAGGACGCCGAGATCGCCGATGATGGTCAGTTTCCAACTGATGTCGCGATAATGCGATCGGTATTCGTTGACTAATTCTTCGAGGGCTTCGGCCAGTCCCAGTTGATCGAGCAAGGGCGGACGCAGATTCTCGATCAGGCTGCGGACGGTGTCATGAAAGCGGATCAGCAAGGCTTCGACGGTTTGAGCGCTGTGATGGATCTCCGGGTGGCTTCGTTCGCTGAGCGAGGACATCATCGCGAGGTCCGCCTGCATGGCAGTCAAATATTGCCCAAGCTCGTCGTGCAGTTCGCGCGCTACTCTCTTGCGCTCCTCTTCCTGGGCCTTGAGCAATTTTCGGGTCAGCTGGCGGTTTTCATTCAGCAACCGCCTGGTTTCCTGCTCGGCTTTACGCCTTTGCGTTTGCTCGCGCGACTGGATCAGAGCGAGTGCCAGGCTATGCGCGAAAGTGGTGGCCAAAACCTCGTCCTCCTCGGAAAAGGGCTCCCCGTTGAGTTTGTCACAGAGATAAACGCGGCCGTACACCTTGCCATCGTCGGCGATCGGCACCGCGAGAAGGCTCTTCATCGGCGGATGGCCGGGCGGAAATCCCGCCGATCGCGGATCACGGGTCAGGTCGTCGAGCCGCAACGACTGGTTTGTTTGAACCACTACGCCGAGCAGTCCTTTCCCTTCCGGCCAGCGGCCGATTCGTTCGATCTGTTCCTGGCTGACGCCGGTGACGAAAAAGCCGTCCAGCTTTCCGTTTTCGTCAATAATCCCGACGGCGCCGTACCGTGCGCGCAGCAGAGTCGCCAGCACGTTGATGCCGCTTTGCGCCATGTTTTCCTCTCCTTCGACATGGGCCATCAAAGCCATCAGCGTGCGGGACGCCTGATTCAGTTCGCCGAGTCGCGTCGACCACAGGCGAAGCTGCCGCTGCTCCTCTTCGAGTTCGGCCGACAGCTTTTGATAGTGATCGAGCAGCAACTCGAGCAAACGCGGACGGGTAACCGCTCCGACGAAGGCGCCGCTATCGTCCGTAACCGGCAAGATCCAGTGGTTCTCCCGTTCCATGAGAGCGAGCGCCGCGACGATGGATGTATCCCGTCCGATGGCCGGCGGTATCGTTCTCGGGAGTAGATCGGCAAAGATTCGGTGAGGCGATTGGGCGATTTCTTCACTGGTTACAAAGCCCAGAAAACGGTCGTTTCCGGAGGAAAAGACGGCGAAGAGGGCCGGCGTGGAAGTTGGGCCGAGTCTGGGGCGTTCTTCGTCAGTGACTTTGATCAGCCCGTCCGCCAAAGCGTCCAGGATGGTCGGCTGCACTAAAACGTTTCCTCCAGGTGCAATTCCGTTTCGACATCGAGGTGAAGAATTTCGGTGTCGTCCATGAAGGGCTTGATTCGCTGGAGCACGAATTCGATGAGTTGTTCCTTGGGGACACGCCGCAGAACCGCTTCGCGTACCAGAATGTCGCTGATGACCTCGTCCTCCAATTCGAGGTGAGCGAACGGATAAGTCATTAAAAGCTCCAGGGATTTTCGGATGGCTTTGCAGCCTATGGTAGCGCGGCGCCCCAACACCAAGCCTTCGTGAACGGGCGGAATCTTGAATTCTCTGATGCGAGCACGCAGGGTATATTTGGTCGTCAATTTATTGTCTTGCACTGCTGGTCTTCTGTTTGCTAGTCAACCGTTATAAGACTCCTAGCGCGGAAAAGTCACCCCTTCCGTCTAAAGAGACTTAGATTAAGTCAGCGACTCCAGAACGTAAATCTTCGGGATCGATAACTTTCATCATTCCAGGGCCGAATAGGGTGAAAATAAGCAAGGGGTTCGGTTTCTATTTTCGGGATGAACATCCGATGAAGCGTTCAGGAATCCCTTGAGCCTAAGAAGGATTTTTCGATATTAAATACCCACAATATCGCTAACGAGAGGCAATCAACAGTTCCGTGACGGCAGATGTTAATACTCATAATCGTTCGGTGTCCGCCTCGGAGTCTTCTATCTTGCTTGGATCGAGCTCTCGCAATTTAGTTTAGTGCGACCAATGGCGACTGACATCCGACGAGGTTTTGAGCGGCCTGAATGAATAGACGTCGAGCTTATTCCATTCGACATTCAAGTGAACATTCATCGTAGGATGGGTAGAGCGAAGCGAAACCCATCGGTGGCGGGTTAGCCCCTCGGCTCCGCTCGGGACAGGCCCTTCGACAAGCTCAGGACAGGCTCCGCGTAACCCGCCGAATAACCTACAAAAACCAATTTTTTATCGAAAGCGACCTTGGAATCAGAGGTCGAATCATCAAAGAAAATCCGCGTTGTTGGCGGGAGCAATCGGGCAAAAAAGGAGCGGCAGTGAAAATAGCTGCCGCTCCTTTAAAGTACGAAAGCGTGGCTGTTACTGTTTTACGGCATTGAGATGGGTCATCGCTTCTTCGGCCGCTTTTCCGGCTATATCGGCATGCCCCATCTTGCCGTGTTCGATCGCGCCGTCCAGGCTTTTGATTGCCGCATCCAAGTGTGGATTGGGGTTTGCTTGATTCGCCGCCGTGGCGTGAGTTTTCGCGGCTTCCGCGTGCTCGGCCACACCTTTGGCATCGCCCTGTTTGCCGCTATCGACGGCGGCTTGGGCATGCTTCATCGCTTCCCCTTTGTGATCTTCGGCGGCAACGGCGGTGAAACCTAGCGACAATGTGAACAGGCCGGCGAGTAATCCGGACAAGATTTTTCCACGCATAACCATTTCTCCGTTAAAGGGTTGTTCTTCTTGAATGCCCCAATATGGGGCGGGTTACAAATATCACGACGTCAATTTCAAGTCCATCGTTAATACGAAAAACGGCAGCCACGAATGGAACGCCATCCGGTCTGCCGTTTTGTCGCGACAGCATGAAAACTATTTTTTGGCCTGTTTGAGATGGGTAACCGCTTCCTCAGCGGCCTGCCCTGCCATATCGGCGTGGCCCATTTGGCTGTGCTGAATCGCGCTGTCCAGACTTTTCATCGCAGCGGTCAGATGCTCATTGGGATTTTGCTGCATGGCGGCCTCGACATGGGGTTTTGCGGCTTCGGCGTGTTTGCCTACGCCTGCGGCATCGCCCTTCTTGCCGCTGTCGGCAGCGGCTTTTGCGTGCTTCATCGCTTCCTTGACATGGCTTTCCATACCCTCCGTTTCGGCCTTGCCTTTTCCTTCGGTTCCGGTCATCCCGGTACCGCCGGGATAGGGTTGACCGCCTCCGCTACTTTCGCCGGTCGTCCCGCGAACGCCTGTTCCGCTTTGGCCGGTTTCGGTTTGCGACTGCGCATAATATGCGGCGCTGTCTCCGGATCGTTCTGCGGCCGCAGCCGGACTCAGTGTTTGCGTAGTTATGCCGGCAAGCAGACAAAGCAAAATTTTGGAATACATTGCTTTTTCCTCCGTGAAAAATGTTCGGACGGCTAAATCGCCGTATCAGCGGGCGTGGCACAGGCCATACCTATGCTCCACGGTCATTGGGGAGCCCTCGGTTGCCGCTTTTCTCGGACGAGAAAGGAATGCGGCAGGGATCAAGGGCTGATGCGCTTACTCGAAATCGCCGCTCCCGGTTTCGGGTTCGGGCATTTCTTCGGGCATCGACGGTTCCTCGGAACCCGGCGTCGGACGTTGGGGAGTTTTGCGTTGGCTCGGTTCAGAGGTTCCGCTCTCGGTGCCTCGGCGTTGGCCCGATTCCGGCGTGCCGCGTTCGCCATTCTTGCGTTTGCCCGTGCCGGACATCCCTTTTTCGTTATTCCGGCGCTTGCCGGCGCCCGACTGGCCGTTATCGTTCCCTTCTCGCCCGGCCGCCTCTCTGACGATCTCTATGACATCGCCTTTCATAGTGCCGTTTTGGAATTCTGCCTTAACGTAAGCGGCGATCCCTATGGGTCGATCCGCGGCAAGGGCCGGATTCAGACCGAGCAATGAGATAAATGCGCCTAAAAGTAAGCCGATTAGAAATTTCGAGCGCATGGCGTGCCTCCTTTGCACCAAAGTTCGTTCCATGTTCCCGGCGCGACCGGGAAAGTCATTGTTAACACACGGTAGTTTCCCAGTCTCTAGGGAAATTTACTAAGAACCGTGGGCTAATCCTGTAACTCCGGAAAACTCGTCGAGATGAAGTAAGAGCCTTCCGGCGTTAACGCTTGATGTGGCTCTTGATCATGATGCAAGTGTTGGCCAGATAGCTGAAGTCGTTGGAGGCCAGGAAATTCAGGACCTCGGCATTCTCCGCTCCGGGTTGCAGCCACACGTTCCTTAGACCGAGTTCGAGACATTGCTTCAGGACGGACAAGGTAGCCTCGGGCGGTATGACGAAATTGACCAGGGTCGGTGTGCCGGGAAGTTGCGCAAGATCCGGATATGCGGGATCGCCATCCACCGACGCGCGATTCGGGTTGACCGCATAAACTTTGTATCCTTTGCCTTTCAGATCGCGATAGATGGCATGGCCGAATTTTCGTTCGTCGTCCGTCGCGCCCACTACGGCGACGACGGTGTCCGGTGCATCCAAAAGGTCGAGCAGAGCGTCGGGTGACAATGCCGTTGTCTCACTGAAAATTACGAATCATTAAACTGCCGATCAATGGCAGGCGCTTCGGAAGCCGGCAAACGCACGACCACGTCGATCTTTTCGCCGAATGTGCGCGAGACGATCTTTCCTCCGGCTTTCTCGACATGATAAGCGAGCGGCTGAAGTTTTGGATAATCGATCCTCAATTTGAGTTCGGCATATTCAACATAGGGCATGAGGGAGGCTTTCTCCAGGGCAAGTTTGGCCGTGCCGCCATAGGCGCGGACCAACCCGCCGGCTCCCAGCTTGATGCCGCCGAAATAACGAACGACGGCGACCAGCGCATTGACGAGATCGAAGCCGGACATATGCGCGAGTATCGGCTTTCCGGCCGTTCCGCTCGGCTCTCCGGCGTCGTTGAAATGGGCGATGATGCCGTTCTCGGTCTTGATCCGATAGGCGAAGGCGAGATGGTGCGCCATCGGATGAGCCGATGCGATTTCGTACAGCCGCGACCGCAGCTGCGACTCGTCGGCGCAGGGCAGGGCGTAGCCGATGAAGCGCGAATGGTTGACGGTGAAGCTGGCTTCCGAACCTTTTTCGATGAGATACATGGATGAGAAAGATCGAACCGGTGAGTCTAATATCGTGCCCCAAACCCATCATACCGTAGCCGGCTTTAAAGCTTTAACAGAGAGACTTCCATGAAACCGGTGTTTCATCCCGCGCTGGTGAACGACGTGTTCGGCGATCCGGCGGTTTATGTCGATTTTCTGTTCGAGAAGCGTGCTCTGCTGTTCGATCTGGGCGATTTGCGAAATCTGGCGACGCGAAAAATCCTCAGGGTTCGGGATGTGTTCGTTTCCCATGCTCACATGGATCACTTCTTCGGTTTCGATTGGTTGCTGCGCCTGTGCCTAGGGCGGGAAATCCGCATCCGGTTGTTCGGGCCGGCCGGTTTTCTCGGCCAGGTGGAAGCCAAGCTCGCGGGTTATACCTGGAATCTGGTGGAAAACTACGACACCGATTTTACCTTGGATGCGACCGAGGTCTTGAGCGAAACCGAGGCGCGAAGCGCCCGTTTCCGCTGTCGGGCCGAATTTCGCCGCGAAAATGAGCACGAATGGACTATCAGGGACGGCGTTTTGCTCGACGAGGAGAACCACACCGTCCGGTTTGGCCTGTTGGATCATAAGATCCCGTGTCTCGCTTTTGCGCTCCAGGAAAAGCTGCACGTCAATATCTGGAAGAACCGCCTCGACGATCTGGATCTCGAGCCAGGGCCCTGGCTTCAAAGTTTCAAGCGCTCGGTGCTCGACGGATTGCCCGGCGATACGCCGATCACCGCCCGGCGGCGCGGACGGGGCGAAATTACGTTCCGCCTGGACTATCTGGCCGGAACCATCGCCCACATCTCGACCGGACAGAAAATTGCTTACGTGACCGATGCCGTCTATCACGACGCCAATGCCGAGCGCATCGTTCAACTGGCCAAGGGCGCCGACCAGTTCTTCATCGAAGCGGTTTTCGGCGAAGAACTCGTCGAGCGCGCCGCGCAGAAATACCACCTGACCGCCCGCCAAGCAGGCAGCCTGGCTCAGCGCGCCGGGGTCAAGTTTCCCGTGCCGTTCCATTTCTCGCCGATCTACCACGACCGCGAGTACGAACTCAGGGAGGAGTTCGAGCGGGCGTTTCGTGGCTAGACCTATTCACCCTTTTTGAAACAAGTTCCTTAAACTCTCCGGCCCGCCTCGTTTCTAAGGGATATACCCCACAGTCAAGGAGGAAACATGGCTGTCAAGCTCGCGGTCATTTACTACAGCGCCACCGGAACCACTTACCGATTGGCGCGCGGTATCGAGGAAGGGGCTGAGCAATCGGGCGCCGAAGTGCGTTTTAGGAGGGTGCAGGAGCTCGCTCCCGAGGATGCCATTGCGTCCAACCCTCTTTGGGCCGAGCACCGGCAGGAAGCTCGGGATGTGGAGGAGGCGAGCCTGGACGATCTGGTGTGGGCCGATGCCATTGTTTTCGGGACACCGACCCGCTACGGACTGCCTACCGCTCAACTCAAGCAGTTCATCGACAGGACGGGACCTTTGTGGACTCAAGGACAATTGGTGAACAAGATCGTCTCCTCGTTTACCAGTACCGCGACGCCTCACGGCGGGCAGGAAACGACGATCGTCGCCCTCAACAATACCTTCTATCACTGGGGCGCCATCATCGTCGCGCCGGGCTACATCGATCCCATACAGTTCCAAGCCGGGAATCCTTACGGTGTATCGTTCACGAGCAACAACGGGCAGCTCAAGCCGGACGATGTGGCCATGGCCGCGGCAAAATTTCAGGGCAGGCGCGTGGTCGCGGTAACGGCGCAGTTCCTTGCTGGTCAAAAACAGTAGTAAGCCGACCGGAGCCGGTTAAATGGCTCAGCGAGCGGTTGGAGAAACAGCCATGGTGAAGCTTCACGACAAGGAAACCGGCGCGTTCGTCGGAGAAATCAGCGACCAACAGCTTCAACAGTTGATGGATGTATTGGAGGAAGAAAGCTCGATCGACAGGGACTATTTCGTCAATCGAGCCCAGCTGGAGTTTTTGGAGGAACAGGGACTCGATAGAGCGTTGATCGGTCTGCTGCGGACGGCTTTGGGTAACAGGGAAGGCATGGAGATCGTTTGGGGGAAATCATGAATCGAGGGGTCGCTTGGGCGTATCGCAAGCCGCCTTCGATACGGCTGCGATTGCCGCGGTGACTTTTCAACTCATCAAATCGTGCGACTGGTGTTCCAGTTCCAAGGAGGCAGTATGCAAAGCAAAGCTAAGATTCTCGGCCACCCGGCCCATCCGATACTGATCGTATTTCCGCTCGGGTTGCTGTCCACAGGTGTTGTCTTCGACATCATTTATCTGATGACGGGTTCGCCGAGTTTTGTGACGGTCGCCTTCTGGATGATCGCGGCAGGAATCATAGGCGGGCTGATTGCTGCGCCGTTCGGCTTGATCGACTGGCTGGCCATACCGCCCAATACCCGCGCCAAGTATATCGGACTGATGCACGGTGTCGGCAATGTGGTGGTACTGCTGCTTTTCATCGCCAGTTGGTGGCTCCGGCGGAATATCGATTTCCCCGGAGCTTGGGCCTTCGTTCTGTCGTTTGCCGGTTTCGCATTGGTCTTGATCACCGGATGGCTGGGCGGCGAATTGGTAGACCGGCTGGGCGTCGGTGTCGACGACGACGCCGATCTGAACGCGCCGAGCTCTCTGCACAAAACGCACTGATCAGATGGGACCGGGCAAATCTTAATACCGGCCCTGTCGCTTGTCCAAACTCAGATCGCCGGGGCCATGGGCAAAAATAACCATGAAGCCTCCGGCGATCGCTATGTTCTTCAAGAACATGATGGTTTGCACCTTGTCGCCGAAATTAAGGTGGAAGAGCAAGGCCGCCGCGATGGAGAAACCGGCGAGGGCTAGGGCAAACCACCGCGTGTACCAGCCGATCATGATGGCTATCGCGCCTCCGATTTCCAATGCGATAACCAGCGGCAGCAGCATGCCCGGTACCCCCATCGATTCCATGTAGGTTTGGGTTCCGGCAAAACCGCCGATCTTGTTGAAGCCCGACAACAGAAAGATGATGGACATGAAAATTCGTCCGATAAGTTCTGCGTAACGAGACATATTCGCGGACATGCGGCCCCCTTTGAATTAGTGCGTACGTTGCCAGATAAGCTCTCCGTTTCGATATACCACTTTAATGCGGTGGAGTGGAATAGTGTGCGTTTCACCTTCGGAATCGGTGAGTTCGAATACGCCGGGGCGATCCCCAGGAAAGTCGATCCGTTTTAACGGTGTCACCACAATCGTCTTTTCGATGCGGTCGTAGTAGCCGATAGCGAATTCGGCCCGCGCGAAGTCTTCATCCCAGCGGATGCGGTTGAGTAGATCTCGGATGGGAAGCATCGCCGTAATCTGTCGTTTCGATCGCTCTTTATTAATCAGGCCCGTAAATACCCTCCTGGTATTTCGGGCCGCCGCCCAGGCCCGGTACACGCCCGGCCTGGGCTCACGCGGCTTGTCGCCGCGCCGGGGCATCCCTGCCCCGGATTAACCCGGCCTATATTTATAGGCCGGGTTAATAGACCGTTACTCGGGTCGTGTGGCGGGCAGAACTTTCGCGGCCGATTAAAATTAAACCTGTTCAATCGAATTTAGTGAGTAACCCCATGCAGAAAGCCTTGGTCGAGGCGCTGGATCGGGCGCCGATGGGCGTTGCGATTATGCGGGATCGGCGAATTTTATGGGTGAACGAACGTTTGGCCCAGTGGTTCGAATTGGCGCATCATTTGGACGGATGGGCCCCGAAGACTGCGGAGGATATCGGGCTGGCCGTTCTGTTCGCTGGCGACGATAGGCTTTGCGTCACGCGCGGTGGCGAGCAGTTTTGGCTGCAGCGCGAGTGCGCCGCTCTCGCTGACGGCAGCGAGGCTTATTTTTTCCAGGATGTGACCGAAAACGTGCGGATCGAAACGGCTCGCGGCCGTCTTCAAGAATTGGTCAACACCCTGCACACCAAGGACTCGGAAACGGGGCTTCTGAACCGGAACGCGATTCTTCAGGCTTTGGAAGGTCACGTGAGCCGCAGCCGGCGCTATGGCAACGCCTTGTCGGTGATTCGCGTCACCCTGCAGCCGCCCCGTGGCGCATCGCTGCCGGAAACCACGCTGCGCGAAATCGCTCAGGAATTCAATGCGCAGCTGCGATGGGCCGACCAAATCGGCCGCCTCGATGAGACGGCTTTCCTTTTGATTCTTCCCGAAACCGTCCGCACCGATGCGGAAGCGCTTGCCACCAAGTTCGGCGCAGAACGCGTGGCCTTGGCCGGCGCGGAAATGTGGCGGATCGATTGCGCGGTCGCCTCCTGGCAAAAAGGAGACGACGCGCGAAAACTCATGCAGCGTCTTCATTCCGAGCCATACGGACCGAAATTATCGTGACAGCGACCACTTTGCGAGCGATAAGGCTCGGCGGACCCGGCGAGGAAATCGATCGGAAGAGTTTGGCCGCCATCGTTCGGCGCTTCCAAAACCTGCATCGGCTTCAGTTGCAGCGCATTCAGGAATATCAAACGCCGCGTCAGCGGGATTTTCTCGATTTGTTGCCGCTCTTGTTTCACTGCAATCACCCGATGCTGCCCGGTTACGTCTCGTCCGAGACGCCGGCCGGCATCCAGGACTATGTTCCCGCGCGCCGGACGCTGCTCGCCGTCAGGCGGCTAACCAAGAGTTTCGAATACAAGCGGCGCGCGCTGACCGAATATCCGATCCATGGCATATACCTGATGGGCAGTGTCAGCAGTGTTGCCTATTCCAGGAAAAGCGACCTCGATATCTGGCTGTGTCATTCGGGCTCGTTGGACGAAAGTCAACTGGACGAATTGCGTCGCAAAGCGGCCGGCGTGGAAAAATGGGCCCAATCCCTTGGATTGGAGGCCCATATCTTCTTCATCGATAGCGAACGGTTCCGTCTCGGCATCGGCACCCCGATTTCTTCCGAAAGCTGCGGCAGCGTGCAGCATCATCTGTTGCTCGAAGAGTTCTACCGCGCCAGCGTCTGGCTGGCCGGTCGCGCCACCGCCTGGTGGCTGGTGCCGCCCGACCAGGAGGCGCGGTACGGAGAATATCTGAACCACTTGAGAGAAAAACGCTTTGTCAATGAAAACGATTTCATCGATTTCGGAGGGCTTGAATATATCCCGCCCGACGAATTTCTCGGCGGCACGCTGTGGCATTTGCACAAGGCGATCGATGCACCGCACAAGTCATTGCTCAAGCTATTTCTGATGGAGAGTTACGCCAGCCAGTATCCCCACACCCGATGGCTCTGCGCCCGGTTGAAGGCGGCGGTGTATGAGGGGAGTCTGGATGACCGCGAGCTCGACTCATATATCCTCATGTATCGGGACGTCGAGCGTTATTTTTTGGCGGGGGGGGAGCGCGAGCGGCTGGAGTTGGCGCGGCAATGCTTTTATCTCAAGCTCAACGAATTGGTGAGGTTTGGCGGGGGCACGGAAGCGGAGAAACGCCGTCGGCAAGAGATTTTGACCGCCATGGTCCACGCCTGGGGATGGCCGCGTCAACGCATCCGGGATCTGGACGAGCGGCGTCACTGGACCGTGGTCAAGGCTTCGCAGGAGCAAAAAGTCATCGGCCACGAATTGACCCGGAGTTATCGAACCGTGAGGCAGTTCGCGGCGGAGCATTCCGAGATCGGAGGTCCGGCCGGAGAGGAAATCAAGCTTTTGGGGCGCAGACTTTCCGCCGCTTTGGAGCTTAAACCCGGTAAAGTGGAAAGGCTGAGCCTCGATAGCGGCGACTGCATCGAACCTAAAGATTTCTCAGTGCACGAAGTCCGCCTGGCGGACGGCGAAATGGGATGGATCTTATACTCCGGACGGGTGGCATCTGCGGATGCGGGCAAGGCGCCATATCTGAAAAAGGCGCGCAGCCTGGTCGAGCTTTTGGCCTGGCTGTCGTTCAACGGACTTTACGATCGGAGCGCCAACCTCTTTCTGGAAACCGTCGAAAGCGCATTGACGCTTTTGGAACTCAAGAACAATTTGCGTGCGTTGAACCGTTTTCTCGCGTCGCACCAGAGCGAGCCGGAACATCTGGACGACTACGGCCGAGCCCCGCGCGTGATTGCCGCAGCGTTGTTCGTCAACCTGGGGATCGACGTCGATGCCGAGCGCCGCGACGGAATCAGACTGGCCAGCGATCGTCATGATGCGCTGAGTTATGGCTACGAGCGGACGAACCTGATTCATCAAGTCGATGCCGTCATTTTGACGTCGTGGCGGGAAACCCTGGTCAAGCGTTACCAAGGTTTGGTCGGATTCCTCGATTGTCTGGCGGATCTCATCAACGAATCGCTTTCCAATGAATCGCACGTCGAGTGCTTCTGTTTCGTTGCCGGGCGGGCCCGAACCATCGCCCTGAGAGTTCGGGAGCTTTATCGGGATTTGAGGGCGGTGTTTTCGAGTCCGGACCGATCGCTACGCTATATCCTGCGGGGCGGTTCGGAATTCTACCTATTCGATAATCAGGGGACGAGCGTCCGTTTTTGGGGCGTACCCGATGTGGATCGCTTGTATAGCGAGCTGTCCGCTCCCCGATCTATGTTTTCGCCGGTCATTTTCGACCGCGCCGCCCTCGAAAATGACCCTTTGCCTTTGATATACGCTCATAATCGGCCGGGAGTTATTCAAATCTTTTGCCAACCGGAGTCCGGGCAGGTAAAGGTTTACATTCTGGACGAGCGGGGTTCGTTGTTCTACCGTAGCCACGAGGCGGTCGGACCCCAGCTCTTGCTGGGGCCTTACGCCTCGTTTCTCGGCGACATCTTGCAGCGCTATGTACTGGCCGCCGGCGGGATCGAATATTACGTGGTGGAACATCAGGCGTTCGGCGGATACAGCGTGAAATCCGCCGGTTTCCAGCCCAACCCGGACAGTCGCATGCTGGAAATTCGAGTATTCGCTCAAGAGACCGCGCCTGGCCGCGTGGCCTACACCATTTTCTGCAACGACTCGGAGTTTTCTTCCATGGATGCGGGACAGGACGTATTTTCCATGGCGGCGGCCCATATCATGCGGCTTCGTCAGAGCGGGGAACGCTATCCCATCTATATCACCGACATCGACTTGCCGCTTTCCATTCTGGGCGTGGACACGCCGGAAGAGCTGCAAACCGTTCACTTTCTCAAATTCAAAGAGAAGGTCGAGGAACGCTTGAATGCCTGATTATCTGTTATAAAAAAAAGTGTTTCTATTCTTTTTTGTAATTTGAATCCCGTCTAAAATGGGCCGTTTTTCAACGGCAACGATCTTTCCCGAGGCAAAAAAACGGTTATGGGTGGACAAGCTTGGCTCGCGGTCGGCGTGGTTTTGGGGTGCTTAAGCTTAATGCTTTTCACGTCCGCCGCGCCTGAGCTGATACTGCTGGGCGGAGTCGTGATGCTACTCGTATCCGGTGTACTGACGCCGGATCAAGCCTTGAGCGGTTTTTCCAACGAAGGCATGATTACCGTCGCGCTGATGTACGTGGTGGTGGCGGGTATCCGGGAGACCGGTGGCGTCGATATGCTGGTCCAGCATGTGCTCGGGCGCCCGAAGTCCCTGCGGGGGGCGTTGCTGAGGCTGATCGTGCCGGTCACGTCGGTTAGCGCCTTCATGAACAATACGCCCTTGGTGGCTGTTTTTCTGCCTGCCGTTCTCACCTGGGCCAAGCGCCTGCAAATCTCGCCTTCGAAACTGCTGATTCCGCTGAGTTACGCGGCGGTCGTCGGCGGAACGATCACTTTGATCGGCACCAGCACCAACCTGATCGTCAACGGGCTTCTACTGCACAGCAATAGGCCGGGGCTAGGATTGTTCGACATCGCCTGGGTTGGTATTCCGTGTTCGATTCTCACGATGATCTACATTTTGTTGTTGGCGCCCAAGCAGTTGCCCGAGCGCAAACCCGCCAGCGCCGTGTTCGAAAATCCCAAGGAATATACGGTCGAAATGTCGGTCGAGGACAATGGAGCCTTGGTGGGTAAAACCATCGAAGAGGCCGGTCTTCGCCATTTACAAGGGCTCTATCTGGTCGAAATCGAACGTGGCGATGAAGTGTTGGCGGCGGTCGGACCTTACGAGCGCCTCCAGCCCGGCGATCAACTGGTTTTCGCGGGCGTGAGCGATTCGGTGGTGGAATTGCAGCGGATCAAGGGTCTGCTCCCGTCGGCCGACAAGTCGTTTACCCTGGAGGACAGAAAGCACCGCGAGCGCGTATTGGTGGAGGTAGTCGTTTCGCCGCAATGCGCGCTGGTAGGCAAAACCATCAAGGAAGGCCGTTTCCGCATGGTCTACGGCGGCTCGGTGATCGCCGTGGCGCGCAACGGTCAGCGTATCTCCGGTAAAATCGGCGAAATTCGCTTGGAGCCGGCGGACACGCTGTTGCTCGATGTCCGCCCGCCTTTCCTGGAGCGGCATCGGAATTCCAACGATTTTCTTCTGATAAGTCAGGTATCCGAGTATTTGCCGGTTCGTCACGAGCGTGCAGGCATGGCCTGGTTGATTTTGGCCGCCGTGGTGCTGAGCGCTTCTTTCGAATGGTTGAGCATGCTGAAAGCGGCCCTGCTCGGTGCGGCCGCCATGCTGCTGACGGGGTGCTGCTCCGTGCCGACCGCCAGGAAAAGCCTGGACGGTCAGGTGTTGCTTGCCATAGCGGCTTCGTTCGGTCTCGGCAAAGCCCTGGAGGTATCCGGTGCGGCATCGGGAATCGCGCAGGGTTTTCTGAATCTCGCCGGAGACAATCCGCTTTTGGTGCTGGTGCTGTTTTATTTCTTGACCGTCGTGCTGACCGAACTGCTCAGCAATAATTCGGTAGCGGTATTGATGTTTCCCCTGGCTTTGGCCATTGCCGACAAACTGGATGTCAGTTTTTGGCCGTTCATCGTTGCCGTAATGGTCGCGGCGTCCATGGGCTTTTCTACCCCGATCGGCTATCAGACCAACTTAATGGTTTACGGTCCCGGCGGTTATCATTTCAGCGATTTCGTTCGCTTCGGCGTTCCTTTGAACATTCTGATGGGGATCGTGGCGCTGAGTATCATTCCCTGGGTGTGGCCGTTTCATCCATAGCACCGGCCGCACGTTTCATTCGGTTTTTTCTCATGACGTTTCGATACATCTCTTGTCTGCTGATCATCTTAAGCTTTACCGGCTGCGAACGAGCGGCCGAAACCGAGCTTTCCGGGGCGATTCAGGGTACGACCTACCACATCAAGATGGTGATGGATAAGGTCGAGGCGGCGCCGGAACAGGTCAAGACCGACGTCGAAGCCGTGTTCAAGCTGGTCGACGAAAAACTGTCGAATTGGCGCGAGGACTCGGAAATTTCCCGAGTGAACCAGCAGAAAACGACCGACTGGATTTCGGTCTCTCCGGAAATCATCCGGCTGGCGGCGATCGCGAAGGAGATCAACCAGCGCTCGGCAGGCTGCTACGATCTTACGGTAAAGCCCTTATTCGATCTGTGGGGTTTTTCCAAGCACGAAAACCGGGTGCCGGAACAGGGCGAAATCGACCGGACCTTGGCTCATGTGGGCATGAGCAAATTGGAAATCGATGCGGAAAACGGGCGTATCCGCAAATCGGATCCCGAACTCACCATCGATTTGTCGTCCATCGCGCAGGGCTATACCGTGGCCGCCGTGGCCGATCGGCTCGAAAGCCGGGGGATTCACAATTATCTCGCGGAAATCGGCGGCGAGATGAAGGTCAAGGGGCGCAAAGCCAACGGGGCGGCTTGGCGGGTGGCTATCGAAAAGCCCACGCCGCTGGTGCGGGAGGTCCAGCGCATTCTGGACATCCATCAGGAAAACGGCGCGGCCGTGATGACGTCCGGTACGTACCGAAACTTTTTCGAGTCGGGCGGGCAAGCTTACTCCCATATCATCGATCCGAAGACCGGTCGTCCCGTGACCCACAATCTGCTGTCCGTCACCGTTCTGCATGACGATCCGACTTTGGCGGATGCCTGGTCGACGGCTCTGTTATGCGTGGGTGAAATCGAGGGAGCCCGGATTGCCGAAACGGAGGGACTTAAAGCCTTGTTCATTTACCGGGACGGTCAGGAACTCAAGGAGCATATGAGCAGCCAATTCATGAGTGCTCCCGCGCCTTAGTTTTTTTAGATACCTGAGCCCCGCCGCTTCGGTTCGGAAGTACGTTCCGTGCGCGGTTCGGCCATCATGTGCTCGCCGAAATAATACAGGATGTGCGAGGCGCCCAGGTAAACCAAGGCGAAGACGAAAATCTGGCTGATGGGCAGGTCGTTGAGCATGGCGTACAGCTCGACGCCGCCTGCGGTCAGAAGAAAGATGAGTCCCATGAGCAGCGCTTCGATGCGGCTCCCCCGGCGATAACGGAAGTACCACAGCACTATCTGGCTGATCAATAGATAGCCGACGACGATGAATAGGTTGTTCCGCATAGGGCCGTAGAATCCCTCCGCTTCCGGAATGACGAGGTTGAGATTGCCGAGGACAGCGATACCGCCCAGGATCGACAACCAGACGGCAAAATGGAAATTGAGGGTGATCGCGCGGTTCATGGATTTTTCCGATCGCTTGTTGAATGGCTCGTTCCTTCGAGAGAGCGGGAAGGCGATGAGTTCCCGACCCTGTCAAGACGGTGGAACCACGTTTGCCGTATCGTTGCGGCCGCGTCGTTTACTCGGGTTCAGTGTGGTTTTTTCGTAATAGAGCGGGAAGCACGATCAGGAGGCCGAGGAGCGTAAAGCTGAGAATCACTTCCGGCGACCAGATATCTTTGATGTCGCTGATTTCGCCCAAAGCCTGTCCCAAGTTGACGTAAACGAAACTGCCGGGAATGACGCCGATCAGCGTGGCGAGGAAATAGGTGCGGGCAGTAATGTTGGTTACGGCCGGCGCCAGATTGACCAGCCAGAACGGAAAAAGCGGAACCAGTCTCAGGAAAAGCAAATAGCGGAAAGCGTCGCCCTCGAATCCTTTCACGATTTTCGTAGCCATCGGAGACTTCGACAATTTGGCGCGGGCGAGGTCGGCAAAAACGAAGCGTGCCGCCAAAAACACCAGCAAAGCGCCCAGGGTCGACGCGATCACCGTCACCAAAGTGCCCAGCCAACGTCCGAACAGCAAACCCATCGTCAGCGACAGTATCGCTCCACCCGGAATGCTGAATGCCGTCGAAGCGACGTAGAGGGATGCCGAGGCGAGCAGCATGAGTAGGTAATGCCGCTCGGTAAATTCTATGAGCCGATCACGATTTTCCTTGATGAATTCGAGGCTAAACCATTGATTTCCTCCGAGAGCGAAGAAGGCGGACAGCACGGCGACGAACAGCAGGACCAGTCCGATTCTGCCGTAGAAGCGCTTTAGTTGGTCGGGCATGACGCGTTCTCCGGGGGAAGCCGAGGTCAGTATACAGGCGGTCGGAGTAACGCGAAAATTGGGCGACAGACTGCTTCGCCGAGTCCGTTTTCAAGGAAGCGCTACTGAACTCGACGGGCATTCGCGAACCATTTTTTTCAGGCGCGATGGCCGAAAAGAATGGTATCCGTGTTTCCGCCGGCCCGCCCGGCGGTCGGGCAGGCCGGCAAGTGAAATTACCGCTTCATTCCGTTTTTCAGCGCGTTGAACAGGGCATTGCCTGCAACCGTGTTATCGCTGCCTACCAAAACCATGATCATCAAACCGCCGTCCGTCTTCAAACATTCAACCACTCCGGTGATATGTTCGCTCCATGAGCGGACCGAGTCCTCGTCCTTGCTGATTCTGCCTGCTTTCTCGGCGTTTAATATCGATTCGCCCTTGTTGACGCAATCGGCTTGACTCATGGTTCCTCCGTCCAGGTGATCCCACCACATGCTGGGTGCTGCTGCGGAGGCGTTGAAGGGCAGGCTGCTCATCAACAAGCAGGCGAAGAAGGGAATAACGAAGTTTCTTGTGGACATGGGAAAATCCTCCTTGGTTCTGTCCGGTGAGGGCCGAATCGGTCGGTGACCCTCATTCCTAGAGACTTATTAACCCGGCCTATAAATATAGGCCGGGTTAATCCGGGGCAGGGATGCCCCGGCGCGGCGACAAGCCGCGTGAGCCCAGGCCGGGCGTGTACCGGCCTGGGCGGCGGCCCGAAATACCAGGAGGGTATTTACGGGCCTGATTAATAAACCACCACCGCCCCGGTGGTTTCTATCCTGGGCAGCATTCGCTCGGCAGTCTCGGGAAGTATGCGGCGCCTTGCCTAGCATCTTAATTAAGCCACCGAGGAGTATTTCATTGCAATGATGAACGCTCGTTCTATTGATCAAAATTCTTGAGGAATAGATGACTGAGACCATGGATCGCATCGTTATTGACGGTTCCTACGGCGAAGGCGGCGGGCAAATTCTTAGGACCACGCTCTGCCTGTCCACCATTACCGGCCGTCCGGTACGTATCGAAAACATCCGTGCGAGGCGGAAAAAGCCGGGATTGGCTGCCCAGCATCTGACGGCGGTGTTTGCGGCGGCTAAGCTTTGCGATGCCGAGCTGAGCGGGACCGAATTGGGTTCCAGGACTCTGACGTTCACGCCGCGGACAAAGCCAAAGGCCGGCGACTATCTCTTCGATGTCGCGAAAGCGAGGCAAGGCGGCAGCGCGGGAGCAGTGTCGCTGGTACTACAAACGGTGCTGCTGCCTTTGGCGTTGACCGAAGGCGGCTCACGGGTCGAGTTGCGGGGCGGAACGCACGTGCCCCTGAGCCCGCCGTTCGATTATCTTCATGACGTGTGGCTCCCTTATTTGAAGCTCATGGGCGTACGCGCCGAACTCAGTCTGGAACGATCCGGCTGGTACCCGGTCGGAAAGGGTGAAGTGCTGCTGGAGACGAGAGGAACCGGAGTAGGAACGAGAAAGAGGCTGCACTCTCTTAATGTGCCGGATCGAGGCGAACTCGTCGAGATTTCCGGCCGGGCGCTTGCCGCCAATCTTCCCGAGCATGTGGTCAAACGCATGGCGGACCGAGCAGAGACCATACTGCGACGAAAAAACATGTCTTGCGAGATCGACGCGGTTTCCGTTCAGGCGGCCTGTCCGGGGGCGGGGATTTTCCTCGTCGCGCGCTACGAGCGTTCTCTGGCCGGTTTCAGCGCCTTGGGCGAGCGGGGGAAGCCGGCGGAGCAAGTCGCCGAAGATGCCTGCGCAAAACTGTTGGAGCACCATCATACGAATGCCTCGGTGGACGAGCATCTGGCGGATCAATTGGTGTTGCCTTGCGCTCTGGCCGACGGCGAGTCCGTTTTTTCGGTCGATCCGATGACCCGGCATCTTTCGACCAATGCGTGGGTGGTGGAGCGTTTCGGTATCGCCGAAGTCGAATTGATATCGACCTCGGCCACCGCCGGTTTGGTGCGCGTCTTTCCGAATCCGTGAGTACCCGCTATGCCCGTCCGTAACGCCGACATTGCCGCGATCTTCGGGGAAATCGCCGATCTTCTGGAAATCGACGGTGCGAACGTGTTTCGGGTCCGCGCCTATCACAACGCGGCCCGCATACTCCAGGAACTGGGCAAGGACGTTCGCGCGATGGTGCAAAAGGGCGAGGACCTGACCGAATTGCCGGGCATCGGCGCCGACTTGGCCGGCAAGATCAAAGAAATCGTCGACACTGGCCACTGCAAGACGCTGGACGAGCTTCACAAACGGCTGCCGCCGGCCATCGCGGAACTTTTGAAAATCCCCGGATTGGGTCCAAAGCGAGTCAGAGCGCTCTACCGCGAACTCGGTATTCAAACTCTGGCTCAGCTTCGGCGTGCGGTACGCGATCATCGAATACAGGCACTTCCCGGCTTTGGTGAAAAAACCGAGATGCACATCGCCGACGCGCTGGAGGCTCATGGTGGCGGAGCCGGGCGTTACACGCGCGTCGCCGCCGAGCAATACGCGGCGCCTTTGCTCGATTATTTGAACGGGGTTCCCGGCGTCGAGCGGGTTGTGATTGCCGGCAGCTATCGCCGTGCCAAGGAGACGGTGGGCGATCTCGACATCTTGGCGGCGGCGGAATCGGGAAGCCCCGTAATGCAGCGTTTCGTCGAGTACGAGGACGTTGCGGAGGTTTTGTCACAAGGTCCCACGCGCGGCAGTGTGTTGCTGCGCGGCGGACTGCAAGTGGATTTCAGAGTGGTTCCGGCGGAAAGCTACGGCGCGGCTCTGCATTATTTCACCGGCGGCAAAGCGCATAACATCGCCATTCGGCATTTGGGGCAGGAGAGGGGCCTAAAAATCAACGAATACGGGGTGTTTCGAGGCGACGAGCGGGTTGCGGGCGATACCGAAGAATCGGTCTTTGCCGCTGTGGGATTGCCCTTTATCCCGGCGGAATTGCGGGAAGATCGGGGCGAAATCGAAGCGGCCCGAGCGGGTCGTTTGCCGAAGCTGGTCGAACTGTCCGATCTCAAGGGCGATCTTCACGCCCATACCAAAGCATCGGACGGTCACAATACTATCCCGGAGATGGCTGAAGCCGCGAGAAGCCATGGCCTGGAATATCTCGCCATCACCGAGCATTCCCGCCGGCTGACGGTAGCCCATGGGCTGGATCCGATCCGCTTGCTCAAGCATATGGACGAGGTCGATCGGCTGAACGAAACCCTGGACGGCATCGTTCTCCTCAAGGGCATCGAAGTAGACATATTGGAGGATGGCGATCTGGATTTGCCGGACGATGTGCTCAGCCGGCTCGATATCGTCGTCGGTGCGGTACACAGCCGATTCGATCTGCCCCGGAACAAACAGACCGAGCGGATTCTTCGCGCGATGGATCATCCCTATTTCACCATTCTGGCGCATCCCTCCGGGCGATTGATCGGTCGCCGAGAGCCCTATGATGTCGACATGCTTCGCATCATCCGCAAGGCCAGAGAGCGAAGGTGTTTTCTCGAGCTCAACGCTAATCCGGAGCGCCTCGATCTTGCCGATACTCATTGCAAATTAGCCAAGGACGAGGGTGTGCTGATCAGTCTCAACTCCGACGCGCACAGCACCCTGGACTTCAGGAATCTGCGCTACGCCGTCGGACAGGCCCGACGCGGCTGGCTGGAGTCCCGTGACGTGCTGAATTCCCGCAGCTTGAAGGAACTGCGTCTGCTGCTTCGCCAGACCTTTTAGCGTCCGAAACGAGGCGCATCGTCTCCCGAAAAGTGAGAGCTCATGACAAAGCGGTTGAACTTTTATCCATAGGGGCGGTCACAACGATTAAGTGTCAGGAACGACGCGAACTACTCATCTCCTCCCTTTGAGTAGTGTCATTCGCCCGGCATCCCCCCCAAGCCGGGACTTCGCTCCGAGGTATGTCCCCCCATTTGCCTCGGAGCTTTTTCTTTTTATGGGGCTTTGGCCTCTTGCGATTGAGGTATCTCCAGCCAGCGGTCCAACACGGACCAGGCTTCCTCCAATCCAAACCGCTTGAGTGCCGAAAAGAGCTGAAGGCTGACCGTTAATCCCTCTTGCGCGTTCAATTCGGCTTCAACCTTGCGCAAGGTTTGGAGCGCAGCCCCCCGGCTGAGTTTGTCCGCCTTGGTCAAGGCGATGTGCAGCGGAAGCTTCCAGTGATGGCACCACTCGATCATGCGGTGATCGAAAGGCGTCAGAGGATGGCGGATGTCCATCACCAGAAATACCCCGCGTAATGATCGGCGCTCGCTGAAATAAGACTCCAGAGCCTGGCGCCAGTTCTTCTGGATCGCCTCGGGTACCTGGGCATAGCCGTAGCCGGGGAGATCGACCAATCGTCTCTGATCGTCCACTTGGAAAAAATTGAGCATCTGGGTCCGCCCCGGCGTTTTGCTGACCCGCGCCAGCGATTTCTGCTGCGTGATGACATTGATCGCGCTCGATTTTCCGGCGTTGGAGCGGCCCGCGAAGGCGATTTCGAAGCCTTCGTCCGGCGGCGCATTTTTTACGCTCGGCGCACTCGTCAGGTACCGGGTATTTTGATAAGCGGTTTTCATGAGAATCGAATCGGGAAAGCTGTTGACTTTTGTAGTCTACCTGTATTTGATTGGCGCTCTAAAAAACGAGCCGCAGGTCGGCGTGAGAGAACTTTATTTGGTTTGCCAGAGCGAGGAGTCAATGATGGGGAAGTGTGCATTATGGGTTTGTTTCATTTTGTTGAGTGGTCATTCCCTCGCTTATGCTCAAGGAAATGCGGCGGCAGGAAAGGAAAAATCGGAGCCCTGTGCCGGTTGCCATGGTGACGACGGAAACAGCAATGCGCCTATATTTCCCAAGTTGGCCGGTCAGCATGCTTCATATCTTGCGAAGCAGTTGCACGAATTCAAAAGCGAGAAAAGAGCCAATCCGACCATGACCGCGATGGCTGAGCCTCTGTCCGACGCGGATATAGACGACATCAGCGCTTACTATGCCCAGCAAAAGACCACGCTGGAAAAGGCAGAGGCGCCTAATCCGCTAGGAGAGACGATTTACCGCACCGGCAATGCCTCGTCCGGCGTTCCGGCTTGCGCCGGTTGCCATGGCCCGGACGGCGCCGGCAATCCGTCCGCGAAATTTCCTGCTCTGCGCGCCCAGTACGCCGCTTATCTCGAAAAGACTTTGAGTGATTTCAAGGCAGGTGCTCGAGCCAACGATGCAAATTCTATCATGCGCGCGATCGCGGCTAAGTTGAGCGACGAAGAAATTACCGCTGTGTCCAGTTATACGTCGGGATTACGATGAGATCCGCCAGTCGAAATCGCTCATTTTTCGGTATTGTCGGCACATTTTTTATGGTTTTCGGTTTAAAATCCCTACCATTGGGCGAGTCCGGGCGAAAGTTCGGCTCGATTCTCGATCATTTTTGCGGTTCGGATCATTTCAGAGCGGAGCTTGTTTAATGAAATCGGCGTTGAGTTTGCTGGCTTGCTTGGTGTTGTTTTCGGCTACGGCTTTTGGAGCGGCTAAGGCGGAGGAGTTCAAACAAGGCGTCGATTACGAGTTGGTGAATCCGCCGCAAACAACTGTCGATCCCTCCAAGGTCGAGGTCATGGAGTTCTTCTGGTATGGCTGCCCCCACTGCTATCACTTCGAACCGGATTTAAATGCCTGGCTGAAGAAGAAGCCGGATAACGTGGTTTTTATTCGACAACCTGCCGTTTTCAATGCACGCTGGGCGGCTCACGCCAAGGCATACTATACGGCCGAAGCGCTCGGGGTACTCGATAAGGTCCATGCCGATTTGTACGACGCCATCCAAAACAAGAAGCAAGCTCTGGAGAGCGAGGCGGAGTTGGCCAAGTTCTTCGCCGACCATGGCGTCGCCGACGGCGATTTTCGCAAGGCCTATAAATCGTTTGCCGTGGATACGAAGATGAGGCAGGCCGAAACCATGGCGGCGCGCTACGGTGTGACGGGAACGCCCAACGTCATTGTCAACGGGAAATACCGAATCGCTCCTCAGCAGGCCAAATCGTTTCCTCGGATGATCGCTATTATGAACGATTTAATCGAAAAGGAATCCAGTGGGGCAAAGGGTGCCCAATAATTGTGTTTACATGAAAGAATCAACATTATGCAGCCGGGGTTACCGGCGAGCAGGTTGGGGGTATCGTGTCACTTAGTACTGTCATGACATCTCGGGCTGTTGCGAGTTCTTTGGAGGCTACCGCGCCGATTAACAAGCGGCGTGTCAGATTCGCAAGTTTCAATATTCAAACGGGCATCACAACGTCCAGTTATAGGGACTATATCACCGGAAGCTGGCGGCACATCTGGCCCTCTCAGAAGAGACTTCCGAATCTGATTCGAATCGCTCATCTTCTCAAGCCTTTCGATATCGTTGGTCTTCAGGAAGTCGACGGCGGCGGCGCACGCAGCCATCACATCGTTCAAACCCAATATCTCGCGGAAACCGCCGGTTTTGCCTATTGGCACAACCAGGTCAACCGACGCATCGGCAATCTGGCCCTGCACAGCAATGGGCTGTTGAGCCGCATCAAGCCCGACTTCATTCATGACTATAAGCTCCCTGGCCTGCCCGGTCGGGGCGCCTTGCTGGCCCGCTTCGGGGCGGTGGGCGACGATGCGTTATATCTGTGTATTCTGCATCTGGCGTTGAGCAGGCGTGCCCGGCTCAAGCAGATCGCGTTTATCAGCGAATTGATCCGCGATCTGTCGTATGTCGTTTTGATGGGAGACCTGAACTGCGAGCCGAATTCGCCGGAGCTCAATCTTTTAACTTCCGCAACCGAGCTCTGCGACCCGATGTGTGAGTTGAAGACATTTCCGAGCTGGCGCCCGCATAAAATGCTCGATCACATTTTGGTAACGCCGAGTCTTCAAGTGACGAATGTCCAGGTGATCAATTTTGCCTGCTCGGATCACCTGCCCATCGCGATGGAAGTCGAATTGCCCGATCAGTTGGCGGTCGCTGCCTGAGAGGCCGCACCGGAGGTAGGTCGGCAATCCCTTGTTGCGGGCTATGTGTGCATTTTGGATGTAAGCCGCAGGTCGACAGCAGGTTTGTCGGCACAGGATTGCCGACCTACGACTTATTTTGGCCTGACTTCTGGGGGGCGCGCCGAGTTCTCAATTCGCACCGCTGCGGCGAAAATTGTACTAGCCCATCCCATCCGCACCCGAGACTGTCGCATTCATCACAAATAGTCCTTCGTAAGCTCGCTCGTCTTTCTGGGTGACGGTCAGCGTCAGCAGACTCCCGCAATAGCCGAGCCAGCCTCCGGCCGAGGCGAAGCCGCCCGCGACGCGGTAAATTCCGGGCGTCAGCGACAGGAACGGCAACGTTAGCCGTAACTGTCCGCCAGCCGGTTTAAGTGAACCCCGGTTGCCCTCCATTTCGGAATAGATGGAAGCGAGCAATATGCCGGTCTGGGTCCAAAATTGGAGCACCAAGCCGGCGGATTCCACCGGTACCGCGGCAGCATAGCTCAGTTCAAAATCCACGGATTGCCCGGTGAAAACCTTCACGCTGTCCGTGTTTTCCTGTCCTTTGACTGCTAACGTTCGTATCGAAGCCGCTCCGGTAAAATCCGCCGGCATCTCGGGAGCGTTTTCCAACGGTTTGAGTTGCCGATTGAGATAGCCTATCGATTCGTAATACTTGAGAAACAGCTGGTCGGTTTCCCCGAACGCCAGCGCCTCGCCATCGAAGAGGAGCAGGCAGCGGTCGGCTACATGCCGAATATTCATTTCCGAGTGGGATACGAATAGAATCGTCGTCCCGTTGTGTTTAAGGCTGTTGAGCCGCTCCAGGCAACGCAACTGGAAGGCGACGTCGCCAACGGCCAGGACTTCATCGACGAGCAGGACATCGGTCGGGACGCAGGTGGCGATCGAGAATTCGAGTCGTGCGTACATGCCGTCGGAATAATGCTTGACCGGCGCGTCGATCGACTTTTCCAGTCCGGCAAAGGCTACGATGTCGTCCAGTTTGGCGTCGGTTTCCCGTTTGTCGAGTCCCAGTTGCGCACACTGGATATAAATGTTTTCCCGGCCGGTCAGCATGGGCTGAAGCCCCGTGCCTAGGCGGATCAAGGACTTGATCTTACCGCGCATGGCTATGCGGCCTCGATCGGGCCGGTAATCCCGATTCACCAGTTTCAGCAGCGTGCTCTTTCCGGCTCCATTGGGGCCGATGATTCCGATGCATTCGCCGACCCGTCCGGCAAAGGAGACATCGCGTAACGCCCAAAACTCTTCGCTTCGCAAACGCTCCAACGGTTTCAGGCGGAGCATGCTCCGGGATGCGTCTTGGAAGCCATAGAGCAGATCGGCTTTCAGTGACCGGCGAAATTTTTTTCCGACGCCATCGAACAGAATTGCTGGCTGAGACACGGTTGGTCTGGATTGTGAAAACAAGTAAGGCGTCAGCGATTAAAGGCTTGATGTAAGGCTGTAAACGCGATGCTTAAGCCGGCTGTCCGTTTAGTGCGTACGGCAGGGACCCGGTCCGTAATAGCGTTTCAACCATCGACTCAACCCGTCGAGGCCGGGGAAGAGCATCCGTTCGGTGACGTTGTCCTGATCGAGTTTGTCCCGTACTTCCCATTTAATTTCTTTCGGGATGATGATGCGGTAATAAAGGGCTGGATGATTCAAAAGAAATTCGCTGAGGACCAAGGTTGCGCCGGGCATTGCCGACATGATCGCGCCTTGGTTGACGATGCGGGCGTCCAGCGACGGCGGCTCGAAGAACAGCACGAAGCGGCCATTCTCGGCCAAGCGGTCGAATTCGTCTAGAGACTGGATGAATTCCAGCATTTCGACCGAGAACAAAAATGCGGATTCGCGGTTGAGCACTTCGCGAAGCTTTTCCGGCAACAGGGATCGGGCCTCGACGACATTGATGCACCAGATCGCAGCATCCCGGTCGTAATATTGCTCCTCGGCAGTGGCAAAATGCACTGCGACCTTAGGCGAAATGGTCCAATCCAGAAGGCGGGTCGGTAAGCCGTAGTGCTGAGCAACGGCCAACTGCACCCAGAGCGTTTCCGCCGGTATGGATCCGGGCTCCGCATATTTCCGGAAGCCCCGCAACATCGGCTTCTCGACGTTGATGTAATCACCCCCGAGCCGCAACAGGCTGTTTTCGAGTCCCCAAGAGGCGTCGGCCAAGCCTCGGTAGACGAGATCCGATCGATAACGTTGAAGAGCATTTTTCGGGATGTCGTACAGAGCCCGCATCAGCTCGGACCAATTCGCGACTCGAATGTCGTTCATGACGTTTTCCATGTCGGGGGGAGCAGGCGATGGTCAAGAGATATCGATTCGTATCGTAGAGCACATTCTAGTTCGATGTACCGACTATGGGGTACACTTCCTTACGCCCATCTTGCAGATCGCTTAGGGCACCTTGGTGTAGGGCGCATTAGCTTTAGCGTAATGCGCCGAATGGGACGGCTCCCCATGTGGCGGAATACGCGAGTACGCTATTCCGCCCTATACCAGCTTCGACAGGGCTCAGGACACGCATCGTTCTTCGCAGGCCCAGCCCATCCTATACCGGCCATCATTGGAAAACGGAAAGCCGCACAAAACAGGATTCCACTAAACGGCCGGAACAATAGCATGCCGCGCTTGTGTATACTCTACGAAGCAGCAAGATGCGTGTGTCTCAACGGAGGGAATCCGGATGGCTGCTCTGTTGGTCGCAAAACACATCTCTTTTACTGAGCCGCGCTCGAAACAAGCTCTTCCTCCACCGGCTCCATAGCCTCCCCGGACGGATTCTGCTCGATCTGAGCGACCACTTCGCTGGAAGCGAACATCAATCCGTTGCGATAGTAATGGCAGGCGGCGGCGAAGTCGTTTTGCTGATGCAGCACGTCACCCAAGAGCTGGTAGGCTTCGACGCTGGGTTCCACGTTGAGGCTTTTTTCCAGGTAGTCTTTGGCCTTATTCCAAAGCTTGCAGTGGATGGCGAGTTTGCCCAGTACCCTGAACAGAACGGCATCTTTCGGATGCGGTCCCAGCCAGGTTTCCGCATGCTTGAGCTGCTTTTCCCGGTCGGATAGCTGGATGCAACCGTAGAGAACTAGAAGGGTCTCGTCCCACTCGTCGCCGAGAGCGCGGCGCAGCTCGTCCTCGATTTCCTCGCCGGCACCGGCTTCGATCATGGCGGCGAAATAGAGGGACTGAATTCCCGTGGATGCGCGAATGTGCTCGGGAACGGTCGCCCAAACCTCCCGCAAGGCGGTAACGTCGCGAGATTCGGATTTTTGTCTGATCAGAGCGCTGTAGGTTTCCGTTTCGAGCAGTTTGACCTCCGCTTCCATCAAAACCTTGTTCTTGTGCAAGGCGGGAAGCAGGCTGCGCAAACTTTCCCAATCTTCCATTTGGGCATAGGCTTGGTGAGTCAGCCTCAAGACAGCGGCGTGGCTCGGGGCGATCTTGTTCAGATGAGTCAGAGACTCCAGCGCTTCCTCGAATTGCTTGTTGGACAACTGCAATTCCGCGCGGGTCAGGCCGACCGCTAGCTCCGACTCGGGCGCGATTTCACGGGCCAGCTTCAAATATTCGTCCCGCTGTTCGACGGCGCCCCGTGCATGTGCGGCCCGTGCGGCGGTCAGATAGTTGATGAGCGGCGCGCCGCTGTCTGCGGCATGGCGGATCAGATTCCGCTCCGCCTTCTCCCAATTGCCCTCGGCCGTTTCGATGAGCCCTGTGATCAAGGCTTCCTGGGAACGCTTGCTACGAAGTTCGCCACCGCGCTTTTTGAGGACTTTGGGAATGCTCATCGCCTGCAAGACGACGCGGACCAAAAAGTAGAACAGAACGAAAGCGACGATCAAAGTGACCAGGATCACGAGTAGCGAGGATTCCAGCACCCAGCGATCGTAGCCGATGATGACATAGCCCGCGTCGCCGGCGATCAATCGGCGGTGAACGAAAAAGCCCACTCCGACGGCGATCGAGACGGCGATCAACACATAGATGAAGGCTTTTTTCACGGCTGTGCTCCCGCAGGTTGTGCCTCGCCGGATTGCTTTTCCCCAGTGGCCTTCGTCTCGGCCTGCTCGGCTTCCAGACGTAGCTTTTCGATGTTCCGCAAGAGAGTTAACGACTTGCTGATATCCGGGAATGGCATGCGAATCGGCTGGTCCGCCAGTGCGCTGATTTCCGCGGCGACCTCCTGGGTTTTTTTCGCGTCGGGATCGAAGTGCTCGTTCAGCCACTCGCGCGCGGAGGCCAGATTGGCTTTGTACATCTCTTCGTCGCCTCGGAGGAGCGCCGCTCGGCCCGTTTCCAGCTTGAGCAGCAGAACTTGACGTAGCGCCTCCGCCTGTTCCGGATGGAGAACGGCATTTACCGGCCGATCGGTGCGGCGTATCGTTACCAGGTCCTTGATATTGTCCAGCGCGGAACCGAGCGGCCCTTCACCTTCAGCCCCCGCGGCGGGTTCGGCCGTTTCGGGGGTGTCGTCGTGTTCGCTGACTTTGCCCGCATGGGGTAAGAACAGGGGAATATCCTTGGCCTTGCTTTCAAGAGCCAGCAGTCTGGAGGAAAGTCCTACGATATCCGGAGCGTTGAGCCGCCGGAGAGTTTCGATTTCCTCGGCCAACGCTTCCCGGACTTTGAACACCGCCGGATCGCCGCTGTCGTGCAGGCGCTGGTCCGCGGCCTCCATGGCAGCAATTACGGCTTTCACGTCGCCGATCAGGTGAAGTTTTTGGTTGGCGATGCTCAGAAGGTACTCGGCGTCCGCTACCAACAAATCGCCACGGGTCTTGTTGAGCTGTCGTTGGATGCGCTGAACCGATTCATTCAGTTCGTTCCGCGTCAGGTTCAATCTCTCGTTGAGCTGGGCGGACTGATCGCCGATCAGCCGCTCGAATTTCGAATCCTCCGTCGTCACCTGAGATTGAAGGGTGGCGAGCTGGGAGTGCAGTGTGGCCATCTCGGATTGCATCGCGCTCAACTGCCGCGTGAACTCCATGATTTGCTGGTCCTTGCTGGTCAATTGGCCGCCCAGACCTTCCTGCTTGG
>NZ_JBDIVO010000020.1:0-30432 GCF_039794385.1 Methylocaldum sp.
TTTCGGACGCGACGACCCTGGCGTTATCGCCCATATGAAGCTGGTCAAGCAGACCCTGATCGATCCCAATCCCAAGGCGAGTTTTCAGGTTGCATCCCACCCGGCTGACGCATTGCGTCAGGACGTCAAGGCGATGGCGAAGCTGGCCAAGGAATTGGGCGTAAAACACCATGTTCACCTGTTGGAAAATATCGAGGACCGCGACGAAAACATGTTCGACGTACTCGCGGAGTCGGGCGCCCTCGGCCCGGATCTCCTGGGTGCACACGCAATCCACCTCACCGACGAGGAAATCGGGATACTCGCAGCCCAGGACGTGCGCGTTCTCCACAACCCGATCAGTAATATGCGCTTGGCATCGGGTGTGATTCGCCTTCCGGAGCTAAAGCAAGCCGGCGTTCAGGTAGGTCTCGGCCTGGACGGGGGAACGAACGACACCAGTGACATGTTCAATAACATGCGGGCGGCGGTAGGACTGCAGCGCGCCAGGACGCTTCGACCCGACGTGTATCCAACGGTCTCGGACGCATTGCGCATGGCCACCGTGGACGGGGCGAAGCTGCTCGATATGTCCGACCGTGTGGGCTCGTTGACGCCTGGCAAACAGGCCGACTTGATCATCCTAGATCCGGAGAAATTCAATTTTGCCCCACGTGGGGATTGGGTTAGCCAAATCGTGTTCAACGGCCAACCTCGAAATGTGGAATGGGTCTTCGTGGGAGGGCAAGTGCTGAAGAATAACGGGAAAATACTCGGCGTAAACCCGGCGAAGGTTATAGAAGCCGCGCAGAATGCGGCTAACCGAATTCAAGATGCTCTCGAGCCGTAACTCAATTATCTTCCATGCGGAATGCGCGCGTACGGGCGACTTTGAGCCGCAGATCGGCAATCCTTTGCCGACCAAGCCATTTATCGGCCCGCTATGTCGGGAAAGGATTCCCGACCTACTACAGCCAGGAGGCTGCTAACCCAAACTGTAAAATGCTGTAGAGCAATCGAACCAGAGTTAGCCGACGGATCGGTCAGCCGTTTGATTTCAGCATTAACCCGTCGGATGGCACGTCGGTTGTGCTGGTCGTATCGGCTGCTCCAGGGCTCCCGAATCGAAAACAGAAGCCGGAAATCTTCCGTTTAGACCTCTATCTGAGGACGATCGGGCGTCGGCCAGTCGAGATGAAAGAACTTGCCTCGTGGCTGATCGGTCCGCTCATAAGTATGGGCGCCAAAATAATCGCGCTGCGCCTGCAACAAATTGGCGGGGAGCCGGGCGCTCCGGTAGCCGTCGAAATAAGCCAGTGCGGAACTAAACGCCGGGACGGGCATGCCGTTCTGTATGGCGATGGTTACGGTCTGCCGCCAGCGGCTTTGCCCTTCATGCAGTACGTCCTTGAAATAGGGGTCTAACATCAGGTTCTTCAGGCCCGGATTGCGGGTGTAGGCGTCGGTGATCTTTTGCAGGAAGCGCGCGCGGATGATGCAGCCGCCCCGCCAAAGCTGCGCGATGGTTCCGAAATCGAGCGTCCACTCGTAGGCTTTTTGTGCTTCCGACAGCAACTGAAAGCCCTGAGCATAGGCGCAAATCTTGGAGCAATACAGCGCGCGCCGGACCGCATCGATGATCTCTGCCGAATTGGACGCCGGCTGAAGATCCGGGCCTTTCAGCAATCGACTGGCTTCGACCCGCTCCTCTTTCAGGGCCGACAACGCACGGGCGAATACGGCTTCGGCGATCGAATTTGCCGGTGCGCCCAGTTCCAATGCGCTGGCAGCCGTCCACATGCCGGTGCCTTTCTGGCCGGCTGCATCCAGCACCTGGTCGACCAGGAAACCGGGGCCCGCCGGATCCTTCTGTCCCAGGATGTCCCCGGTAATTTCGATGAGATAGCTGGACAGTTCGCCGCCATTCCACTCGCGGAAGATCTCCCCGATCGCGCCGGCATCCAGCCCAAGCAGATGTTTCATCAGCCAATAAGCTTCGCAGATCAACTGCATATCGATGTACTCGATGCCGTTGTGCACCATTTTGACGTAGTGCCCGGCTCCGTTCGGTCCGATATACGCAGTGCACGGTACGCCGCCCTCCACCGGTTTTCCGGGCGCGGCGCCTTCCAAAGGTACGCCGCTTTGCGGATCGACCTTAGCGGCGATGGCGCGCCAGATCGGCTCGAGCTCGGCCCAGGCGCTCGGGCTGCCGCCCGGCATTAGAGAAGGTCCGAACCGCGCGCCGGTTTCGCCACCCGAGACGCCGGAACCGATAAACCGAAATCCCTTTGCGGTCAATTCCTTGTCTCTGCGTATGGTGTCCAGCCAATGCGCATTGCCGCCGTCGACGATGATGTCGCCCGGATCGAGGTGAGGCAGCAGGCTTTCGATGGTGCGATCGGTCGGTGCGCCTGCCTTGACCAGTAGAATGATCTTGCGGGGACGCCGAATGGCTTGGGTGAACTCCTTCAGATCGGTAAAGCCCAGGACGCGCTCGCCGGATGGCTCTTTCTGCCGACAACGCGCCATGAACTCCGCTGTTTTCTCGGAGCTGCGGTTGTAGACTGCGAGGGAATAGCCGTGATCGGCGATGTTCAGCGCCAAGTTTTGGCCCATGACCGCTAATCCTATTAGCCCGATGTCCGCACTGTCACTGTTCATAATGGCACCTCTTGTTGCTGGATAATGAGCGGAATTTCCAAATGGCATTTAATCACGCCGGTCGTTGCTTGAACCAAGCAAGTGATTACCGTGCGTAAAGAAAGTAAAGCCCTATTCGAATCGCTCTCACCCCCCTCTTCCAGAGGGAGAGGGGGCACTTGTGGCTTTACTTTCTTAACTATTAGTAATTCGTACCGCCGTTCGGCTGGATCTCGGGACGTCTTCCATACCCTGCGTAAGAGAGGTCATTTCGCAAGCAGAATCAGTTCATTCTCTGCTTCGTCCAAAGTCACGCGGAAACGGCTCAAAAAGCTCATTCCCAAAAGCTTCGCACCGCGGAGACGGTCGTCCGGAAAAAAAGCGACCGGCACGGCTGCAGCCGAAACGGGCCCCACCCGAACCGATTCTAGGATACCGGCTTTAATCGGCACAATATCGTTCGCGGTATGACTGACTCCCGGCTGAAGGGCTTCGGGAACGAAACCCAGTTCGCTGACCATCGATTCCGGCAAAGCAAGCGTCGAGGCTCCGGTGTCGACGATCAAAGTAACCGGAAAAGCCACGCCGTTTGGTCCTACCAACACCGTTTCGACCTGATGATGGGGGCCGAGCCGCGTCGTTTTGATGGTGGCGTTAAAGGCGCGCGTTTGCGCCGGCATTTTCGCGCTGGTGATCAACAGCCGGTCAACCGCTCCGGGCCGATCACTCATGAGGACGTAGTTGTAGTCTTCGAGAAGCATCCTGAGCCGGGTCGGCAGGTCGCCCGCCGTATCTCGCGCAGATTCGGGTCCTAGGCGATCGAGCCCTTGCACGACAAATTCGTGTTCGGCCGCTAACGTTTCCAGCTGGGTGCGCAGAGTTTCCGCTTCGGCCCATGTCGGTGATGCGCCGATCAGAAGCATTCCTAAGAAAAACCGGCGTAGACGTCTTACCATGAATTTCCTCATGCAATCATGCTCTCACTGAAACCGTCTTCGACCACGATCCAGGTCCGTTGATCCGGAAAGCCGTACGCCGAAATCGTCGCCCGCCGTTTGGAGCCGCCTTCTTATGGTAGGCAGGGGTTTTTTGTCCGTCATTGGAGCGACCTTACGGAAATTCCCGGAATGCGTTGCGGCGGAAAGTCGATCGATTTTAGCCGCTAAGGTCTGCGTAACATAAATGGTAATATATTCCGTTAATTGACCATGGTCTTATGGCTCGGCCTTTACCACTGTCGGCAGCTTAAACCTAAAATATCGCTGGCACCTAAAAATAATCAGGAAACCTACGGATGAAAGAGTCGGATTACAGCAATTACGTCAAAGCATTCACACGCCTGTTCGAAGCCTACGACGCCGCCGCGCCATATTTAGGAGTCACCGACGATTTCAAATATTATGTCAACCGCAAGCGCACTTGGTTGGAACGGCTCAAATCGCCGGAATTCCCGGTGGCGTTTCTGGGTGCATTCTCGGCCGGCAAGAGCACCATCATCAACGCCGTGCTGGGCGACGATATCTTGCCCCAGGCAACCAAGTCTTTCACCGCCATTCCCACGCTGATCCGTAAAGGGCGCGCTAATCGGGCCGTTATCCATTACCTCAACGAAAGCGCCCGAGACGAGCTGAAAAACCTGTATCTCGAAGAGTTGTCCAAGGAGTTGCGCAAGAGCAGCGATACTTACCGAAAGCTGAGCAAAGGCGAATTGCTGGGCACATTGGCAAAGGATATCGAACAGTACAAAAACCAATTCGGCTCGTTCAACAAGCAAAAATTCTTCGATGAGTTGAAAACCTTGATCGAAGGCTGGAATAAACTCAACGGATCGGTCAAAGAAATCGCTCTGGCGGAGTTGCCGAGCTATGTCACCGAAGATTACGAGGACGTGCTGTTCGTAGATCAGGCAGAAGTCTTCCTCACCGATGTCAGCATCCCCGAAAACGTCGTTCTCGTCGACTTGCCCGGATTAGGCGTGGTCAATCCTCGCCACCGCAAGGTGACCAAATCGTACGTCGAAAACGACGCCAAGGCGTTCGTCATCGCCATGAAGGTGTTTCACCTGCTGGAAGGCGAAGAGATCGAGCTGTTGGCCGAAATCCACAGCCAACGCAAGCGCGTGCTGCAGCGCGCCTTTTGGGCGATCAATCAGTGGGACGTGCTGAGCAGTCAGCAGAAAAAGGAAGAGTTGGCGAACTTCGCGCAAAAAATCGATCATTACGGGTTTCATATCGCCAAGGACCGTGTGTTTCGGGTATCGGCGCTTAATTACCTGCTGCTGAAACTGATTCAGGAAGGCCGCCTGGAAAAGAGCGGCAGTATTCGCGAACATGTAGATGCTCTTCAGAAAGCCATCGGCAAAATACCTGAACGAAACGAGGCTGAAGGTTTTATCAAGTCGCTGGACGAAGCCAAGAACTTCGCCGCATTTCGTACCAGTTTGTTCGAATACTTGGCTCACACCGCCAAGGCCGAGTTTCTCGACGAAGCGCGCAGCGAATATGTCGATCTGGCCAAGCGACTGCGGGAACGCTTGGAACCGCTGTATCAAAACTACAAAAACAAAAGCGATGACAGTATGAAAAGCACCTTTATCGCCGGCGAATTATCGCGCCGCCAGGACGAAGTCCTGCGGCACCTTCGTACCACCGTGGAGGAACACATCAAGGTACTGCGTACCGAGGTACTGCCGGAATTTGTATTCTGGCGTGATGAAGACCGAGAGCAGCTGGGCGAGCAAATCGTCAACGCCATCGACACCTTGGATCGCAAAGCGCTCAAGAACGAACTGCTCAAAGGCCTGGATCTGCATAGCGTCGTCAGCCGACTGCCGCATAAAATCGAGGAAAACCTTCACATTCAGCATACATTCCGCAGTCAGTTGCAACACCTCTTGGAGGAGCAGATCGTACGCCGTTATCTCTTGCGCCTGCTAGACGGGATTTCTTCCAACGAGGCGCTGCCGGATGAGGTGCTTACCGTTCTAAGTGACCGTTTGAGCGGCCGCGATATGGTTAACCGGCTGAAGGGCATGTGTGACGTGTTCCTGTTCGAGTACGGCGGTGTCATCGACGAACTCGGACGTACCATTATGGCTAAGGAGGCAGACGAGTCCGTCCAGAACAAAGAAGACATCGTGGAATTAGTTCAGAAGAATGCCGACCGCGCCCTGGAAATCGCAAAGAGCGCGCGCCTGCTCGGACCTGACGCGGGTGTCAAGCAAATGCTGGCTTTAGGGGTGGACAAACTGACGAGCATTTACCGAGCCCTTACGGAAACCCAGCCGATATCGCCCGTGACTGCAGGTCAATCCGACGAAATCGATCGTGCCCTCGAGTGCTATAAGATCGGCTTGCTCGATTACACACGCAAGCAACAACGTCAAATCAACAAATTCGCGCGCCGCGGCATAAAAAACTATTTCGAGGAATTGGAAGAGGATTTGCTGACCTATTTCGAATCTGTCAAGGACGAGATAGCCAAAACGATCATGAAACAGCTCAATACCGATATCGACGCCGAATTGAATTCCGAACTGCAAAAGCAGAAAGTGATCAAGGATGCTTATCAGGTCGTGACGACTGCCGTCAGCCAAGGTCGAAGAAGCGCCGACAGTTGAACCGAGACCGCGGACTATCAGTCTTCCGTCGGCTTGCTTTATTTTCCTATTGAGTTGTTTTTCATCGCAGCTGCGGCGTGACGCACGCCAAACATGTAGACCGGAGAAAGCCGCCGTAGGTCGGTAACCCCTTACCGACAAGTAGACCTATTCATGGAAACCTTAACGTGTAGCGTCCGCCATACCAATGCTACATAAATCCAGAAAGATTCCAGCAGCCTTTACGCTTTTTTACGCTCGTCCATCAGACGCTCCATGATCGGCCGGAATATGATTTCCATCGCCAGGCCCATTTTCCCCCCGGGAATAACGATAGAATTGTGTCGGGACATGAAGGACTTATGAATCATCTGCAGCAGATACTCGAAATCGATGTCGAACTTCGTTGGATCTCTGAAGCGGATGATCACAACGCTTTCATCCGGCGTCGGAATATCGCGCGCGATGAAGGGATTTGAAGTATCCACCAAGGGAACTCGCTGAAAATTGATATCGGTACGAGAAAACTGCGGCGTAATCACCTTCACGTAATCCTCCATCCGCCTGAGGATGGTATCGGTGATGTCTTCCGGATTGTAGCCAAACAGAGAGTTATCCCGATGGATTTTCTGAATCCATTCCAAATTGACGATGGGAACGACGCCGACGAGCAGATCGGTATATTTCGCGACATCGATGGTCTCGGTCTTGACCGCGCCGTGTAACCCCTCGTAGAACATCAGGTCGCTCCCACGAGGTGCTTTCTCCCATGGTGTGAAAGTCCCAACTTGGTAGCCGCCGTGCTTTTTCCCCTCTTCCTCGCTGCCAATATAGTACCGACGCTTAGCCGAGCCGGTTTCCCCATATATCTTGAAGGTCCTTTCCAGCTCGTCCAGGATATTGGCCTCAATCGAGAAATGACTGAAGTATTTTCCTTCTTGCTGCGCCTGGGTAATTCGTTCATGCATTTCGAGGAGGGTGTATCGATAAAAGCTATCACCCTCAATCATGAGAGGCTTTAATCCCAGCCGAAAAAAAATGTGCTCAAAAGACTTCTTTACAGTTGTCGTACCCGCACCGGACGAGCCGGTGATGGCAATGACAGGGTGCTTTTTCGACATGGAGGACTCCTCAAGGAACCGCGAGTTTATTGTTGCTTTATTGTTTTTCGCGAGTCCAGCGTTCAAATAATCGCCTGAGAACGTCAATATCGACCAGACTGAACGCTTCCGAAGGAGCTTCGCTCAGGCACGTCAAAGGCTGTTCCGGCTCTCCGAGGTGATCTATTACCAGTACTGCCCCGGTAAAATCCTGACCGGAGGTGTAGTCGTTGACGGTAATCAGAGTCGGAATGCCAGCTCCGAGCGACGCTCGCAAGCCGTTTTCCGAATCCTCAAATGCAAGGCAATCCTCAGCCTTCAAGCCTAATTTCGTCAGCACGTACTCATAGATATCGGATGCCGGTTTCTTGTTCGAAACGATATCGCCTGCAGCGATCACTTCGAACCAATCCGGTGCGTCGGTATCGAGAGACGCCGCCAGCAAGGCTTCGACGTTTTCCGCAGACGCGGTCGTCGCGATAGCCAGCCGTAATCCTGCGGCCCTGGCTTCCTTGATCAAGCGAATGATACCCGGCCTAGCCGGAATTCCTTCCCTGTTCAGCAGGTCGATATAATGGCGCGTCTTCGCGGCGTGCAGGTTCTCGATGAATTGGCTTAGTTCGCCCTCGCCGCAGGGGATCTCAGGGTGATAACTGGCTATGAAATGGCGGATGCGCTCCTTGCCGCCAGCAACAGTCAATAACTCGCCATACAGGGCTTCGTCCCAAACCCAATTCAAACGAGCTTCGGCGAAAGCTCGATTGAATGCGACGCGGTGACCTTGGCGTTCCGTATCCACCAGTGTGCCATCCACGTCGAAAATAAGGGCTTTGAACACGGTCTAAGTGACGACCGGATCCAATTCTCCCTTGCTGTACCGCTTGTTCATCTCTTCCAAACTGATGACTTTGATCTTCGAAGCCTGGCCAGCAGCACCGAATGCTTCGTAACGGGCTGCACAAATGCTGGTCATAGCTTTTTGCGCTTCCTTGTAGACTTTGCGCGGATCGAAGTTCTTTTTGTCCTCGACCATGTACTTGCGCATAGCGCCGTACGACGCGATACGAAGATCGGTATCGATATTCACCTTGCGTACGCCATGACGAATACCTTCTACGATTTCCTCGACCGGCACACCATAGGTCTGGCCGATATCGCCGCCGTAGTTATTGATCATCGCCGCCCAGTCTTCCGGTACCGAGGAGGAGCCGTGCATGACCAAGTGGACGTTTGGAATCCTGTTGTGGATTTCTTTGACGCGGTCGATGCGTAGCACTTTGCCGGTCGGCTTCTGAGTAAATTTGTAAGCGCCGTGGCTCGTACCAATGGCAATGGCCAAGGCGTCGACCTTGGTTTTCTTGACGAAATCGGCAGCTTCGTCGGGGTCCGTCAGCAGCTGAGAATGATCCAACTCGCCTACTGCACCGTGGCCATCTTCCTCGCCCGCTTTTCCCGTTTCCAACGAGCCTAGGCAGCCCAATTCACCCTCGACGGAAACGCCGCACGCATGCGCCATATCGGCGACCTTGCGGGTGGTTTCGACGTTGTATTCATAGCTGGAAGGCGTTTTCATGTCTTCCAGCAAGGAACCATCCATCATCACCGAACTGAACCCGGACTGAATGGCACGAATGCACACGGCTGGCGAAGCACCGTGATCCTGGTGCATGCAGATCGGAATATGCGGGTACATTTCCGCCGCGGCGAGAACGAGATGGCGCAGAAACGGCTCGCCCGCATAGCTACGCGCGCCGGCGGATCCTTGCAGAATCACCGGAGCGTCGACTGCGGAAGCGGCTTCCATGATGGCCTTGACCTGCTCCATGTTATTGACATTGAACGCCGGCAGACCGTAGTTGTGCTCGGCGGCGTGATCCAACAATTGTCTTAAGGAAATGATAGCCATCGATCGACTCCTCTCGCCTCCTGATCGCCAACTTAGCGACGAAATTCAGCCAACCGACGATTTCGTCCAAGCGACTTGCTTGAACCGAGCACTGCCGGATGGCGTATGCTCCCTTTCGGCAACCGTCCGCCCGAAGGGGAGCATCCGTTGAAAATCGTCGCCAGTTAGGCCCTTTCTCAAATCTCTAGAAAATCAATCCTAGAGAATCGACTCCACCTGTTTGACAACATTTTCGACGGTAAAGCCGAACTCCTTGAATAGTAGGCCGGCCGGTGCGGATTCGCCGAAGCGGTCCAAGCCCACGATTTTGCCATTGAGTCCTACGTACTTGAACCAGCCATCACTAACACCCGCCTCGACGACGACGCGCTTGGTAACGGCAGACGGTAATACCGACTCGCGGTATGCGGCATCTTGACCGTCGAACACATTGGTCGAAACCATGGAAACCACGCGAATTTTCTTACCCTTGCCGGAAAGCTCCTCCGCCGCCTTCAACGCCAGCTCGACTTCCGAGCCCGTGGCGATGATGATCGCATCCGGCGTCCCATCAGAGTCGCGAACGACGTAACCGCCGCGCCGGATGGCGTCGATCTGCGCCGGAGTGCGAGACACGTGAGGCAGGTTCTGCCGCGAGAAGATCAGGCATGAAGGACCATCCTTGCGCTCAATTGCGGTTTTCCAAGCCACCGCCGTTTCCACCGAGTCGCACGGACGCCAGACCTGCATGTTTGGAATCATGCGCAGCGTGGCAGTTTGCTCGATCGGTTGATGTGTCGGACCATCTTCGCCCAGACCGATGGAGTCGTGGGTGTAGACATAAATCACCGGTGCCTTCATGAGGGCCGACATACGCAGCGCGTTGCGTGCGTATTCGGAAAACATCAGGAAGGTCCCGCCGTAAGGTTTAAAACCGCCGTGTAAGGCGATGCCGTTCATAATCGCCGACATGCCGAACTCGCGCACGCCATAGTAGACGTAATTGCCGTCGTAACCTTCTGCATTCACGTTCTTGCAGCCGGACCAGATGGTCAGGTTGGAACCTGCCAGGTCGGCGGAGCCGCCCATGATTTCGGGCAGCAGCGGTCCGAAACCGTTAAGAGCGTTCTGCGACGCTTTTCGGCTCGCGATGGTTTCGGCTTTCTCATTAACTTTCGCGATGAAGGCTTCCGACTTCTCTGCCCAGTCGCGGGGCAACTCGCCTGCCATGCGGCGCTCGAATTCAGCAGCCAACTCCGGATACTCGCTGCGATAGTTTTCGAAGCGGTCGTTCCAGTCGGACTCGGCCTTCGCGCCGATTTCGTTCGCATCCCACGCTTCATAAATTTCGGACGGGATTTCGAATGCCGGATGCGGCCAGCCGATGGTCTCACGGACCAAAGCTACTTCATCGGCACCCAATGCGGCGCCGTGGCATTCTTCCTTGCCCTGCTTATTGGGAGAGCCCCAACCGATAATCGTCTGGCAACAGATCAAAGAGGGCTTGTCGGTAACGGCGCGTGCTTCCTCGATGGCCTTCTTCACAGCCTCTGCGTCATGACCGTCTACTTTCGGGATGACGTGCCAGCCGTAGGCTTCAAAACGCTTCGGGGTATCATCCATGAACCAGCCTGGCGTGTTGCCGTGGCCGCGTACTTCACCATCGATCGAAATATTGTTGTCGTCGTAAAATGCGATCAGCTTGCCGAGCTTCATGGATCCGGCAAGCGAGCAAGCTTCGTGGGAAATGCCTTCCATCAAGCAGCCATCGCCCAAGAATGCATAAGTGTAATGATCGACGATTTTGTGGCCGGGACGGTTGAATTGGCCTGCCAGCGTACGTTCGGCCAACGCCATGCCGACCGCGTTGGTGATGCCCTGCCCCAAAGGACCGGTGGTCGTTTCAACGCCCGGTGCATAACCGTATTCCGGATGGCCCGGTGTTTTGGAGTGGAGCTGACGGAAATTTTTCAGCTCTTCGATCGGGAGGTCGTAACCGGTCAAATGCAGCAACGAGTACAAGAGCATGGAACCGTGACCGTTGGAAAGAACGAAGCGGTCGCGATCCGGCCATTTCGGGTTTGCCGGATTGTGCCGCATATAATCGTTCCACAGCACCTCGGCGATATCTGCCATTCCCATTGGCGCTCCCGGATGCCCGGAATTCGCTTTTTGTACAGCATCCATGCTCAAAGCGCGTATGGCGTTTGCTAATTCTCGACGCGAAGGCATATTTTTCTCCTTGATACTTTTTATGGTTAGCTTACGAAAGTAGGGATGGAATTTTATCAGCCTGATCGGCTTTGTCACCAGATTCGCACGAGCGTGCCGTCGGCTGATGGATTCTTCCCCCTTTGAGGTCAATCATTGACAGCTGTTGGAGCCAAAAACATTGCTCCGAGCATTATCCAAGAATCGTCCTGGACCAAAGAACGTAAATGCGTCAGGGCGCCGCTCAAGACTTGCCAGTGTATCGAAAGTCTTCTCCCAACCGATTTGGCAACGACGTGCACACGTAAGCCTGCCGTTCTTGTTAAGACGGTTTGGTTCCATGTATCCTTAGCCGGTTATTGCTGTAGCAGGCCTTAGAGTATTTCTGATCAAGCAGTTCCGTCAGAAATGCTTGTAGTGCCAAATGCAATAGTAATCGGGAGCCGGGATGTTCCCGTAGCTCTCCAGACACATATTACTTTGAAATGCAGGATTCGATTATGCCAAAGAATTTACTTGACCAACTCCGAGAAATGACGGTGGTTGTGGCCGACACCGGCGACATTCAGGCTATAGAAACCTTTAAGCCCCGAGATGCGACTACCAACCCCTCGCTCATTACCGCCGCCGCCCAAATGCCTCAGTATCAGGGCATCGTCGACGACACACTGAAAGGGGCGAGACAGACTCTGGGCAAGGATGCACAGGCATCGCAGGTAGCTTCCCTCGCTTTCGATCGGTTGGCCGTTTCCTTTGGCCTAAAAATTCTGGAAATCATCGAAGGCCGCGTTTCCACGGAAGTGGACGCAAGACTTTCTTATGATACCGAGAGCACTATAGCCAAGGCTCGCGAGATCATCGCGCAGTACGAAGCTGCGGGCATTTCAAAAGAACGCGTGCTCATCAAAATCGCTGCCACCTGGGAAGGCATACAAGCCGCCGGAGTACTGGAAAAGGAAGGCATTCATTGCAACCTGACGCTATTGTTCGGCTTGCATCAGGCGATTGCCTGCGCCGAGGCGGGCGTCACGTTGATTTCTCCCTTTGTTGGGCGAATTCTGGACTGGTATAAGAAAGATACCGGACGCGACTCTTATCCGCCCGCCGAAGATCCAGGTGTTCTTTCGGTCACCCAAATCTACAACTATTACAAGAAGTTTGGCTACAAGACGGAAGTCATGGGCGCGAGCTTCCGGAATATCGGCGAAATTACCGAGTTGGCCGGCTGTGACCTCCTGACCATTGCGCCCTCTCTGTTGTCCGAGCTACAGTCTACCGAGGACGAGCTGCCGCGGAAGTTGGATCCGCAAAAGGCCGCTAGTGCCTCGATCGACAAAATCGCTATGGACAAAGCGACTTACGACCGGATGCATGCCGAGAATCGCATGGCTTCGGAAAAGCTGTCAGAGGGTATCGACGGTTTCACCAAGGCCTTGGAAACGTTGGAAAAACTCCTTGCGACCCGACTATCCTACCTTGAGGGATAGAGGAGACTCTAACTACGCGGCTGAGAATATTTCCGGATCCGAGATCCGGAGGGCGGCCAACTTCTATGGCGATGTGGAACACGTCGACAATCTGGAAGAAGTAGTCGCTTATTCGATGCCGCGATTTTCGTGTAAGAGTTTGGGTGGAACACCGATTAAAACGTCGGCCAGACATCGTTGATTGCCGACGTTGTCCACCCTAGCAAGAAGCGACCTCGAGGAATGCGATCCTTTCAGCTCAACGGTGCGGACCAATTAATCGCTTTCTTTTCCATTGGTTCCAAACGTCCTTATCGGCGCAATAGTCCTCGACAATAGTTTTTTCAAGGATCGCCAGCCCATAATCATCCGAGCGATTTGCCCGATCTCCGGTCTTCCTGCCTTGTCAGACCAATATGCGCCATCTTGCATTGAGTCGACCAAGAAAGATGCCCAAAACTGGTCGTTTATATATTGACATGGTTCAGCGAGGAAAAATTAATCAATTGGGCGGACGTGTTTTCTATTCGTTAAGTTGGAGAAGCAAAATGCCCCCTTCATTTATCCATGAATCTAAGACCCGTGTGTTACCCCGAAAATTATCGGGCACAATGGGCGTCACTCTAATCATTGCAACGTGCTTATTTTCAGCCAGTGCGTTAGCTCATGTTATTAGTGAAGAGGACCATCACGCCTTTGAGCATAAGTATGCTGATATGTGCGTGAAAAAAGAAAAAGCAAATCCGAATAGAGTCATTACAAGCGATGATTCCCCGATCATAAACCTGTGTGAATGCATAGCACAGGAAGAATCAAAGCGCCTTACGATCGATGAAGTGAAAAAATTCCTTCGCGAAAATAAGTACCCCGTATCCCTTCTCATCAAGGCGGGCCAAGCCGAGAATATATGCTCTCAAAAACTGCGACAAACCAAACAATAAGCGCTTCAGATAAAAGCGCATGCCGGCCTCAAGCATTTGCAATGCTTTGCTCGAGCTAGCTATTCCGGAATCTGTGCCGCAGCTACGCGCGAAGTTGCGCATGCGTCAGAGTCAGGAACTGAAACGGAGCCTTTAAATTGAGACGGACTCGGATGATGAGTCCTTCATCTGTAGTCTACAGACCTGGCGGTCTGGAAAATCGGCGGCGAGGAGTATTTTTTGTGAGGCGCTATCACTACGCCCATCCGATCGGTTTCGCTGGCATCGTGAAAAGCGATATAAGCGTGCATGGTTGACGCACGTGCAGGCGCTGAAAAGCGAACAGTCTCGGCACAAGACCATTGTTCGATACGAGCTTTGCCAGGGTGCAATATCTTAACGAGCTACAAGGCCCGTCAAATACTCGCTCATGGTCTATTGAAGGGCACTACGATAGTACCGCACCCCTCAGGCATCGTGGCCGGACTTTCTTCGTAAGTTAATCCGGCCACAAGACCAAACTCGCTATCTGCGTATCAACTGTTCGGTCGCGAGCAGTTGTGTTAACACACAGCGCGTAACGATTTGATTCCCTGACATTCGACTAGGCCAATACATAATACATACATATTGGCCTTAGCCTTAAGACACTACTCCAGATTAGCGTGTCTTGTCCTCATCTCTTCTTCCGGAATTCCCTTCTCGTGAATGATGTGGGCGATCGTAGCTTCCAAAAAGATCAACGTCGATAACTCGAACGTGGTACCCATTGGCATGCCTACAACTTTGCCATACTGCTCCGCAGTGCCAATCTGGCACACGAAATCCGCTATATCGCCAATTGTTGAGCTGTTCTTTGTGGACAGCAAAACGATTTTTGCGCCCTGCTCCTTAGCACGTTTGGTGAATGCAATCATCGTCTCCGTTTCTCCGGAGCCCGAGATCACGATGAATAAATCACCCTTTCGAATGCTCGGGGTAACAATTTCACCAACTACGTATGCATCATAACCGCCGTGCATCAGTCGCATCGCAAAGAATCTTGCGACTAGTCCAGATCGACCGGCACCAGCTACAAACACTCGCGACGCCTCGTCGAGCATGCGAGTCAATTTTTCATCATAGGTGGGATCTGTGGCTCCTAAGACGCCAGAAATCTTTTCTATGATCGTTTTTTGATGCATAAGATGCCCCTTTATGCGGCGCTAGCGAGCTCGCAAATCTCACGTGCGGCATCAGCAGGCGAAGGAGCACCGTAAATTGCAGCGCCAACAACAACAATGTTTGCGCCTGCACGCGCAACCTGCTGGACGGTCGACTGCTTGATTCCACCGGCAACAGAGATTCTGACGGGCAGGTTCAGTCTGGCAATGGCTTGCAAGTCGGCAAACGGAGTTTGCCCAGCCGCCTGCGCATCAAGACCCGTGTGAACGCCAATGATATGGGCGCCAAGCCTGGCGGACTCTCTGGCACATGCTATTTTGTCCGGTACATTGATGAGATCGACTTGTACTTCTGCATTGTGCGCGTTGGCGGCCTTGATTACGCCGGCGATGGTGGGAAGACCGGACACGCCGAGAACCGTGCAGATATCGGCGCCTGCCGCATAGAAAGGCGTCGCCTCGTACTCGCCGGCGTCCATCGTTTTGAGATCGACCAAAATCAGTTTGTTCGGGTATTTCTTCCTCAATTCTCTGACCAGGCTGACTCCATTATGCTTAATGCAGGGCGTTCCGATTTCGAAGATATCCACATAAGGCGCCGCAAGGCCAGCAAGTTTCAAAGTCTGGTTGACGTCCAAAGAATCTAATGCCAATTGTATTAATGGTCTTGCCATGATAGGTACTCCAATTGTTATAGTTGATTAGATACTTATTAACTTAATCTTTATAAATGCATTCTTTAAACGCATTATTTGTTAACTCTAAAGTAGAACCGGGATAGGTGTCAACGATCCTCTGTCGCTCTCTCGTATCTATCATCGCCAGCGCGCGACACCGTGAACACATGTGCAGTTTCACGACTATGCGTCGGGACAATCGGTGGATAGCGGCGATGAATCGAAAAATGCGGGATTATTCGAGCCAGCACATAAGAGATGACTTAACCAGCTTCTGCGTCTAATGCCTGCCAAAGCCAAGTTTTGGAGGAACCTATCACTTTCGGCGATAACAGCCGTTTTATCTTGCGGTCTCTTCGAGATTTTTCAGGTACTTCGCCACCCCCGTTACGGCTGCCGCTGGTTTGGCAGCTGAAGGTAGATTTTTCAGGTATTTAGCCACGCCGGTTTCGCTCGCAGCAGCTTTGGCAGGTTCCGAAAGGGTTTTCATGTACTTTGCCACGCCGGTTTCGCCCGCTGCACCGCTCGAAACTGGCGCAGGTGCGTGCTGAACAGGCTGGACATTAGATCCGGATTGTCTGCTGCTCCAGAAGATGAAACCAGCCAAACCCAGAACGATCAAGCCGATCGGATAATTTTCCGCCAAGGGATTCTCGGCTTTTGCGGCAGCAGCACCAGAGCTGGGTTGATCGGCTGATACCGCCGTCGAGTTGCTCGAATCCTGCTTCGCCTGCATGGTTTGTACGGTTTTTGCTCGTTCCTTTGCAGCCTCAGCGTGCTTGGCGATTAAATCAGCGTCTTGGGTAATGACTACCGGCTCAAAGTCTGCTGCTGGGTATTCTGATTCCGCCATCGCCAACGGGCTGGCTAGCAGCAGCGCCGTAAGTATCGCTTTCGTCAAATTACGTTTTTTCACATCATTCTCCTAAACATCTTAAGAAATGGATGAAGACCCCCGCCAGCATGCGCTGGATGGCCACTCCTGACTTAGTATAAGGGGGCGCATCATCAAATGGAATATATGAGGCTCTTTCAATGACCTGTGAGCACAAAAGATGCGCGTTTTGATGATCAACTGAGCTCAGTAAACCATTCCGGCGAAGCCCTCCGTAGCGCTAGCTGCCCGCCGAAGAGTGAGTATACATGTGCATCACTGACTTGCATCGGGAGAAAATCCTGATCTCAGATGATGGGGCGAGTTCCGGTAAACACAGGCGCCCTCCGAGCAAGCCCGGTGATGCGGCCATGCGAAAGAAAAACACCCCCTCGAACTAACGCATGGACAATAGCTGGTCGACCCGCTGTAGGTCATCCTTGGTATCAACCCCTGCTTCAGGCGCTTCCTCGATTACCCTGACCAGAATACGTTCTCCCTGCCACAAAATGCGCAGTTGCTCCAGGGCTTCGACGGCTTCCAACTCGGACGGTGGCCAGCTTACATAGCGCCGCAGAAAACCGGCCGAGTACGCGTAGATACCGATATGCCGGAGATACGGAAAGTTTTCTGGCAAAAGACTGCTGTCGCAGGAAAAACCAGCCCGATGCCAAGGGATGGGAGCCCGACTGAAATAAAGTGCGTAGCCGGTGTTATCGACCACGGCCTTAACGACATTCGGGTCGAAGACTTCTATGTGACTTTTGATGGGTGTGGCGAGCGTAGCGACCTGAGCGATACTCTGGTCGGCCAGAATCATGGCAAGCATCCTCACCAAGTTCGGCCGCATTAAGGGCTCATCGCCCTGAAGATTGACGACGATTTCGTCATCCGACCAACCCAATTGATCGGCCACCTCGGCTATTCGCTCGCTACCGCTAGCATGATCCTTTCGGGTCATCAGCGCACGTATCGGCAGATGGCTTACGGCTTCACGGATTCGTTCGTCGTCGGTGGCAACGATGACATTATCACCCGCTTCTAAGGCGCGTTCACAGACATGGACGATCATCGGACGTCCGGCTAAAGGAAGCAGAGGCTTGCCGGGCAGCCGACTTGACCCGTAGCGTGCCGGAATGACGATATTGAAGGACGGCATGGTGCTGCGGTTACGAAAGAGCGTCGTATTCTTCAAGGCTGATCTTTCGTGCCTCGTTTTCCAGCATCACCGGAATGTCATCGCGTATCGGATAAGCGAGTCTGTCCGCTTTGCAAATCAACTCCTGCTGCTCCTTCCTAAAAAGAAGTTCGCCTTTGCAAACAGGGCAGACCAGGATCTCAAGCAGTTTTCTGTCCATTGCATTTAGCCTTCAATATGGTTAACAAATTTACTCCGAACTCGGTCGGTAGCGTCGCTTCGACAGGCACATACCATAAATTCGAAGCGCCGAAAGTTCGGCATTTGATAGCGTCTTTTTCGGTCATCACGATTGGGAGGCCTTCGGCAAAACCTAAGTCTTCGACCCGATACTGATGATGATCGGGAAACTCGCGGCTGTCGAACTTCAACCCGAAGCTCCGGAGATGGCTGAAAAACCGCTGCGGATTGCCAATTCCGGCAATTGCGTAAAAAGCGCGCCCACCGAAGGATCTTAGGGGCTCTTTTACTTGTTCCTCTTGCAGATTAACGGCCACTCCGCCGTCCAGAGACATGAAATATTCACCGGGCGGAGCCTCTGCCGAATAAATCCTCAAGTCTACCGAACTCAATCGCTCGACTGGCTCCCGCAGAGGCCCTGCGGGTAGGCAGTGACCATTGCCGAATTGCCTCGCACCGTCCACTACAGCGATTTCTACGTCGCGATACAGGGCATAATGCTGTAACCCATCGTCCGACAGAATAATGTCACAGTCGGTTCTTTCTAACAGCGCTTTTGCGGCCTCGGTGCGTTTCGGGAAAACGAACACCGGGCAACCGGTTCGCCGGGCAATGAGCAGAGGCTCGTCACCTACAGCATGCACATCGGAATCTTCAGCGACTCGAACCGGCCGACGTCCGTGGGATGCTCCATAGCCGCGGCTGATGACGCCAGGTCTAAATCCATTCTCCTTAAGAAACCGAGCTAGCCAAATGACCAAAGGCGTTTTGCCGGTGCCGCCGACCGTCAAATTGCCGACCACAATTATCGGAACCGGCAAGCGGCTTATGCGTTTAAGTCCGTTTCGATATGACCAGCGGCGAAACGTAACGACCTGTCGAAATAAGGCTTCGAGCGGAATCAAGAAAGGATTTGGACGCGGCTTTTCATACCATTCCCGCTGAAACCAGCCAGCCAATTGCTTTTTCACGCGACTCGAACGACTAGGGATTTTCGATCGCCTCGCTCTTCGCGGCGAAAGTCACATGAGTGAAACCGAGCTGGCTGGCCGCGTCTAAAACGGTAATTACGGCTTGATGGGTGGTTTTTTGATCGGCATTGATGACCAGCAACGGATTCTTATTGTCGCCCGCGGCTTCGACAATCGCCTTTTTCAAGGTTTCGATTTGCGTGTTTACCACCTGATGCTCATTGACGAAATAACGCCCTTCGGTATCGATGACGACATCTACGCCCTTTTCTTCACCTGTTGATTGACCCGTAGCTTCGGGCAGGCGGATTTGCAGTTCTGCTTCGCGGCTGAATGTCGTGGTCAGTACCAGGAAGATCAGCAGCACGATGAGCACGTCGATCATCGGGATCAGGTTGAGCTCGGGGTAGTCCCGACGCCGCGGGCGGAAATTCATTGCCGTTTATTCCTCTTCTTGACTGCTGTAAAGAGTCTCGATCAATCGCACGGCCTCCTCCTCCATGCGCACGGCGAAGTCGATCACTCGCCCCTGAAAATATCGATAGAAAATAAGGCTCGGAATGGCAACCGCCAGGCCGGCAGCCGTGGCAATGAGGATTTCCGATATGCCGCCGGCGAGTTTGGTGGGATTCCCGATACCGCTCGCCATGGAAAACGTGGAAAAGACCTTGATCATACCCAGGACGCTGCCCAATAACCCCAGGTAAGGCGACACGGATGCGATAGTGCCCAAGGTGTTCAAGTATCGTTCGAGATCGTGGATCACCTGGCGTCCTGCCTGCTCGATACTTTCCCTCACCACCTCGCGCCCTTGCGAATAGTTCACGAGCCCTGCGGCAAGGACCGCGCCGAGCGGGGAGTTCGCCTTCAATCTGCGAATGTAGGCGGTATCCAGCCGATTTTTCCGATATTGATTCCATACTTCCGGAACGAGCTGCGGCGGGATAATACGGGTTGCACGCAAGGTCCAGAAGCGCTCCAGTATGATGGCTAAAGCCAAAATCGAACAGGCAATGATGGGCACCATGACCCATCCGCCCGCCTTAATTATTTCGAACATCGTCGATTATCCCCAACATTAGTCAGCCAACCATTTTAGTCGATCGGCTTGAAACCGGCAGTCCGTTAACATCACGGACAAGGTAAGCAGGACGCCGAATCGGGCACCTTCTGAGTCTTCGAGTCATCCGACGTTCACCCGCCAACACCTAAAAAACTCAGGTATAAAAGCATTACAAGGTTTCTATATCGATGTTCGGAAGTTCGACGCGAAAATTTCCGCGTTGCCAAATAACTTTTCCGACATCGCGCCATGGCTGAGCGATATTCTTGTGGCGCAGATCATCTTCCCAGTCCATGGGAACGCGCACTTCCTTTAATTTGACGAGAAATTCGGCGTTCGACAAATCCAATCCCAGCTCAGTACCCCAAAATGCCGTAACCTTTTTCAGGAACTTGCTCAATCGCTCCTGGTGCATGTGAGAAGTCACTGCGACGTTCGCCCACATCGACTGCACTCGGCCCCAATTTGGCGCAACCAACCGCCCCTCCTCGTTCACGAAAGGCAACCATTGCTCCCGGCCGCTTTGGTCCTTGTAAGTCAGGGCCAGGATGTGATTGTAGCCGGCGAAATGATCGTGCATGTAAAGAGCATGGGGCGTTATTCCCAAAAAAGCATGGGAAAAATTGATGACCGAATTGCTGAGGTGATCCAGCAATCGGCCGGCAGTGCCGATATCGCAAGCCTCTCCGCAGCGGTACAAGATGCCGTAATGAATCGTGCTGTTCAGTTGCAGCATCAGGACCACAATCAGGAATTTCGCGATGCGTTGCGTTTGTTGTCCAGTCGTCGCCGCATAACGTTGATACCATTGCGCGAAAGGATGCTCCTCAATTGGTGGTGGCAGCGATTGAACCGCACACGCCTCATCGCACACGATGCGTTCTCGTCGGTCCGCTATTCGGCGATAACACCGGTTTCCCAAATGGTAAATGCCCGGCAATCTCATCAGCCAACCGACTGGGGCGGTATATCCCATGCCGACCAATATGCGGATATAAGTATCCAATCCCGAATACAAGCGCCGCTCACCGTCCAAAGCGTAAAGATCTTGTAATAGCTTATTTTCAGGAATCGAATCTAGTTCCCGATATTCCTTCGCATTAGTCTGCAAGCCCTTGAAGTCAACCGCCTTGAGAATATCGAAGTGCTGAATGACGATTACGGTGCGGTTGCACAACGGGCATTGTTGATCATAGAAAACGGTCAGCCCCGGTTGCTCGAATTGGAACGCCTTCTTCAGATTGCGCCACCACCTAAACGGGACCAGTAAAAAATAATGGACCAGCATCGCAAAACCGAAGGGGTAAATATTGAGCGAGAGCACAATTCCCGTGTGAAACAACGTCCCGGTGAGCAACAGAGGAACCCGAAAGAGGCGGAACCAAAACAGGAACAAGAAGGCGAATTGGAAGACGATTATCGTGTAACCGATAAACATTTCCAGAGACTTTATGTTCAACAACGGCGTCATATCGATTGCCGACATGTAATAAGGCATGGTCGGCGGCAGCCAAGGTCCCATCCCGTTACGCCAGAAATCCGCTGAAAGTTTATGGATACCCGAATCCAGATAGAGTAATCCTAAGGAAATGGCAAGTGGAATATAGTAGGCAAGAACCGTTACTTTGTCTTGCGGCTCATACCGGTTATTCAATGTCGAGTGTCTTAATTTACGACGCAGATTATCCAGGGATAATGCTCGCTCGGTAGGCAGGAACATCAGAAGAAAGCTGGAGCCCGTCATCAACTGATCGAATCCGCCGTCGAAGTCCTGCCACATGGGGGTGAAAACGACGAATGTCACCCAGAATACATAATTAGCTACTGCGGCCCTTCGAGTGTGATACCCCACGACAAGACATGCCGCGACGCAAATCCACGCAAGGAGAAAAAAATGCAGTATGGGAGATGCTCTATCAAAAAATGGTACCGGATCAAAAATTAAATGCCGGAAATAAAATAGGAAAACAATTTCCTGGAGTATTACCAATGAAAAGCCAATTCGGAAAGCACCAAGGCCGGTGGCAGGAACTTGCTTGGCAAGCCCCTGCTCGACCAATGATTTCAGTTTTCGGTACATTGCTTGAATAATTAGGCGTGAGGGGAGCGCTATGAGCGGAATTCGAAATGAAAAACGATTCGGCGTCGCGTTACTTGCGTGTGGCACGATGACGCGAATTGTAACTCTTTGCTGACGGAATGAGCGAAGTTTTAATGCTCGGAAAGCCAAAGCCACGCGTGCCTCAGGTCTCTGGGGGAACTCGTCCGCAAAGTCAGGAGGAACGTCCAGGCCGCCTTTGGCGTGCTAAAAGTGCCTGCGTACCTCGAATGTAGTGAATTCCTCAACCGGGATTTCTTCGATCACTTCCAGTGAATCGACTTTAGCGCGCGGAGGGCCGCTCGCGCACCAATCCAAGAATTCCGCGATACGTTCCGAGGCGCCCTCCGCCAGGATTTCGACCCGGCCGTCCGGAAGATTTCGTACCCAGCCTCTTAATCCCAAGACCGAGGCGCGCTCACAGGTAGCCGCGCGGAAGAACACCCCCTGAACCACCCCCCCTACAAAAACATGAACCCGCCTCGTCATCGTTACACCTCGAAACACTCAGCGACTGATTATCCAGCAATGATGAATTTTCGGATTGCGCTCGAAATCCTTCGGGATCGTTTTGCGGGTGACGTCCTCTAAGCTGATCCCCGCCAGCGCCTCGGAATCAAGCTTGAATTTTCGACAATTGGTCGAAAAAACCAATGCTCCGCCCGATGCCAAGAGATTCATGCATTTTTTTACCAGCATCGGGTGATCCCGCTGCACGTCCCAGGTTTGCCGCATTCTTTTCGACGTCGAGAAGGTCGGTGGGTCCAGAAAGATCAAGTCGAAGCGCCGCTTATCCCGCGATGCCTGATCGACCCATTCGAGACAATCCGCGTGAATGAGCTCGTGGCGGCTGCCACCGATCCCGTTAAGCTCTAGATTGCGTGCCGCCCAGTCCAAATAAGTGCGGGACATGTCAACTGTGGTCGTCGATGCCGCTCCGCCTTTTGCCGCGTACACCGAAGCGGTTCCGGTATAGGCGAACAGATTCAGGAATCGCTTATCCGCCGACCGCTCCTGAATCATCCGGCGCGTAATGCGATGATCCAGAAATAGACCGGTGTCGAGGTAATCCTCGAAATTGACCCAAAATTTCCATCCGCCCTCCTCCACCACGTGAAACCGTCCGGCATCGGCCTGTTTTTCGTACTGAGCGAAACCCTTCTGTTTACGACGAATTTTAAGAAAAAGCTGTTCGGGCGGAATTTCAAGTACTTTTGGAATTGCGGCCACGGCATGAATCAACCGCGTCTCGGCTTTGGCCGGATCGATGCTTGAGGGGGCCTCGTATTCCTGCATATGAACCCAAGTCTGTTCGCCCTCATATACATCCACGGCAACGGCATACTCCGGCAAGTCGGCATCATAGAGTCGATAACAGTGGATTCCGTTTTGCCGCGCCCAGCGTCCAAGATTTTTGAGATTCTTTCGCAATCGGTTGGCGAACATTTCCGCTCCACTGTCCGCTGCCTCCACGGCTTTGGCTTTTCGAAAGATTTCGCGGGTTTTACGCTGCGCATCGGTAAGCGGCTCCGGTTCGCGCGGGGTGAAGAAGCGCTCTGGTTCGACATCGAGATTGAAAAGTCTGCATTCGAGAGCCCCGTTGTACAGCGTGTAATAGCGTGTCGCCCTTATGCCCAGTTTGAAGGCCAGGTCCGGATTACCGGTCAGTAGAGTCGCCTTCCAGCCGACGAAATGATTTTTCAGCGTCTCTCCCAGTTGGATATACAGAGGGACCAGCGTCTTCTCGTCGCCCAATCGTTCGCCATAAGGAGGATTAACGGCAACCAGACCGAACGCATGGCGGGGGCGAGCGTCGCCCATGGCTTTGCGCTCCACATGGACGTAACCCGTGAGCCCCGCATGTTCGATGTTTGCCAGGGCGATTCGGACGGCTTGCCGGTCGATGTCGTAGCCGACAATCGGTGGAAGTTTTCGCAACCCCGCCTCGCAGCGCCGTTCCGCCTCGATCACCAGGTTCTGCCAGAGCGCGCTGTTATGTTGTTTCCAGCCGAACAGGCCGAAATGAGGCCGCAGCAGCCCCGGCGCAAAATCGCTTGCCATAAGCGCCGCTTCGATCGGCAAGGTGCCCGAGCCGCACATGGGATCGACGAAATGTCCCCCGCTCTCGGCGATCCTAGGCCAGCCGGCGCGCAGCAGAATGGCCGCCGCCAGGTTTTCCTTGAGCGGCGCACGGCCGCCTTCCTGTCGATAGGCGCGCTTGTGGAGACTCTCGCCGGAAAGATCGATGCTAACGGTCGCGATATCGCGATCCAGATAAACGTTCACCCGGAGATCGGGGCGATCGAGACGCACCGACGGGCGAACGCCGTGATGCTCGCGGAAGTAATCGACGATCCCGTCCTTGACCTTTTGAGCGCCGAACAGCGTATGGGTGATCTTCGACCGGCTGGAGGCGAAATCCACGGCGAAGGTCGCCTGCGAGTCCAGATGAGCGCTCCACTCGATTCGCCGGATGCCCTCGTAGAGTGCCTCCGGGCTTGCGGCAGGGAAACGCTCCAGCGGGAGCAAGATCCTGTTGGCCAGCCGGGACCACAAACACGCTTTATACGCCGTTTCGAGGTCACCGCCGAAAGCCACCCCTGCGCGGGTTTCGGCAACCTCCACCGCACCTAATGCTCTTAACTCGTCTGCCAAAAGAAGCTCCATACCGAGAGGAGCGGTCGCAAAGAAACGCTGAAAACAATTCATTGACTGGCTAATAAAAAAATCGATTGCGCGATGATTGGACAAGATAGGGACCGTTCAGCATCGGAAGGCATGGCTTCGCTTCTTGCAGTCTCTCAGTCGCTTGCTAACGACCGTTCAAGAGATGTTTGACAGGTCGATAATTGCCGACGGTAACGCGTCGCAGTCGCCGCGACACGCTGGGCAACTCGCAGCAGCCAGGGTTTGGATAGATACGTCTTACGCCGGAATCCGCCGTGGCCCTCATGATATGCCAAATATTGGTTATAGGCGTCGAACTTCGCGATTCCAAGGCGCGTAAAACTTTGATGCGCATACCAGCCGATAAAATCGACCACGTCCCCGAACTCGTCCCGATCCGCTCCGCCGTTGCCCGTTTTCGTCCGATACCATTCCCAGGTGTCGTCTTTGACCTGGCCGTAGCCGAAAGCTGACGATGACCGCCACAACGGCAGAACACCCAAAAATTGGTAACGGGGCGGACGCGCGTCCTCGACAAAACTCGATTCCTGATTGATGATCGCCATCTGGACCGGTACGGGTATGCCCCACCGCCGCTGCGCATTTCGGGCGTCAACGTACCAATCTTCTTTTTCGAGAAAAATCGAGCACAGATTCGAAGGGTTTTTCGGCGGGGCGGTTGCACAACCGGCCATTACTGCCGCAAGCAGACAGCAAAAGGCCAATTTTACCGGAAACCTTGCGCTTCCGGCATTTCTGCAGCCCATCAGACGGCGGACCGTTCCGTATAGGTTTCTTGCTCGGGTTGAAGTGCTTTCCATGTCCATTCACCATTAGCGGCAAATTCCAAAACCGCATCATAATATTCGAGTCCGTCGTGCAATCCGCCGAGATTGACATAGGCAATGCGGTTAGCATTAAGCATGTCCAGAACCGTGGCAACTTGCTCCGTGCTCAAAGCAGTGTCAATACGGTCCAAGAATGCAAATTTGGGCGCGGCAATCACCAGACGGCTTACGGCTACCAGCTGTTGTTCGGCTAGAGATAGAAGGCTGTCCCAATCGTGTTCCGTATCCAGCCCCCCGGCCCGCGCAAGCATGGGCTCCAGGTCGAGTGCGCTCAGAACGGCCCGGATACGCGCTTCATCGATCACGAATTCCTGGCCGGTCCGGAGCAGCAGTTCACGAAGCGTTCCCGGAGGAAGATAAGGGCGCTCGGGAAGAAACATGATCTGATCGAGTTCCGGACGAATGATCCGCCCCTCGCCTTTTTCCCAAAGACCTGCGGTAGCCTTGAATAGCGCTACTCTCGCGGTGTCGTCTTCTCCATAAACCAGAAGACGTGTTCCGGAAGGAACCGAAACGGACAAGTTCTTGACGATGACGTGACCATCCTCGGGAGCTCGCAGCGTCAAATGCTCGTACGCAAGCAGTCCGTCGTTTTCGCACACTTCGATGGCGGCTGGAGCGACCGGCGTCTTGACGCAGATAGGACACTCGGAGGTGCGACGGTGATGGGCGCAGACTTCGCCCGTTGGAACCGGCGTTGCCTGTGCTTGCTCGATCGCCTCTGCTAGCGATCCCAAGCGAGCGATGACTGCGGCGAACGAAGAAATGGATTGGAAATTGGTTACGATCAGCGAAAATGCCCCCAAGAGATGTGCAAAGGCCATGGCCGCTTGAGTAATCACGCCGAACTCGACTTCGCCGCGAATATAAAGAGGCGCCACGATCAAGGCGGGGATAATCTGGATGAGATAATTGTACCCCGTAGTAAAGAATCCCAAATTTCTTTGTACGTCGATGATTTTTCGGAAATTGGCCGTCAATTCGTCGAGATGGCGCAGGACTCTGCCTCTAGCTCGACCTTCGCGGCGCAACAGTGCTATCGATTCGGCGTTTTCCCGGACATGAATGAGGTCCGCGCGGAAGTTAGCCTCTTTGTCGAGCTGGTTATAGTTCAATCCAACGAGTGAATAGCCTAAGCGAATGGTCAAAAAGGATCCGACCAAGGCATAAACGACCGCTACGCCGAAGAGCAACGGACTGATCGACCACATCACCCCCGAGAAAGCGACAACGGTAAAAGCGCCGTTCAGAAACATCAGCGTGAAGGACAGCGTAGTAACCGTGAATGCCCGCACGTCGTCGGCGATCCGCTGGTCCGGATTGGCGATTTCCCCGTTTGCTATCAGACGGTCATTGAGCCGGTAATAGGTGGGATGTTCGAGATAGATATTGACGAAGCGCCGGGTCAACCAATCCCGCCAGAGCAAACCCAGACGCTCTTCGATGAAGCGGTAATAAACCGCGACCAAGGTAGATGCCGCCAAAACGCCGATATAGATGGAAGCCTGCCACAGGAAACCTTCTCGGTTGCGTTCTGCGATAGCCGTCATGAAATCGCGACCTACGTAGCTGTTCAGGACATTTAGACCGTTGATCGCAAACAGAAACATGATCAAGCCGACAAACAACATTACGGCCCTGCGGCCCACTTCGGAAGACACGAAGCTCTTGATGCCGCGAACGAAACGAAGCCACGTCAATCGGTTAATCTGTGAAAATTCTGCACTCATAATTAATCGTCTTTGTATTATTCGCCGCAGCATGTTCCCCCGGCGCGTTGTTCCGATAAACGCGAACACAGTCGCCGGTACCGGAATTCAATTCGGTTCGGGCGCACACTGACCGACTGAATATAGTAACGTCGTTATGCTTTTTTGGTCGCAGTGTGACTCAAGTCCCGTATCACCCGCAAGGTGCCGGACCCCGCGACGGCAAGATACCGATGGCCTTAAGTGTGGTCATCTCCAGCCAAAATTGCCACTATCGAAGCGAGTTCTACAAAAAAGCTCTCCGTAATTTCGCGTATCGGCTAACATTCATAACGAAAGGGTGCGATCGATACGCTTCAGTTGAAAAGTACAGCCGCCTAGTCTGCAATATTGCGTCGGCGGTTCTTGGCACAAATCATGTGTATTTCGAAAGGCCGGTCGAAGCGTTATGCTTGAGAGCAATCCCTTACCACCGACGAATTATAGAAATCAAACTCCTGGGTGAGTGGGTGTGAATTCGGAGGAAGATGTCATGTCGACCACAGTCATCGAGCGCGAATTAAGCGAACAAACATTCTCCGCATTATGGAAATATGTGAAATGCATCCTGCGAATGCACGTGGCGGGGATAGTCGACGAAGCGGAAGCGAGCGGCCGCACGCAGAGTTCCGAAGGTACCGAGCACGCCTCCTGACATCAGGGCTCGAGGCGTAATCGGCCAAGCTTGCACATACCGTGCTGCTAGGCTGAATCCTTCAGCCGGCTCGGAGCAACCGAGCGGGTGGGATAGATTCCACGAATTAAAGGCGGCAGTTTCGTCGCGCGCAAACAATTTGCGCTGATGCTTCCGGAAAGCTACGCCTTCAGCTTTGCCGTCCGCGCCGCCCCATCACCAACGAATTCAAGCTGATCGGCCCGACCACACTATTGGGTGGTTTCATCTGGATCGCTACAACTTTCCGCCCGATTGGCGGCTTGTGCGGATCAAGAACAGTCGAGCCGAATTCGCCTGAGGCTCCTTGGGCAGCGGCACTACCTCGCGCGGGAAAAAACCATTTGTCTTGAGCTAGTCCCGCACCGATCGGAGGATCGGTAAAGAGCAACTACCGAAGCGGCGCACGCGCCGGATAAAATGGCCGGTTGTTCGAAACCCTGACCTCGTCGGAGAAAACTTCCATCTCCGCGGCTATCGTCCGGTACAGATCGGGCGTCCAGGAAGGTAGCCCGTAACCATCGGGATCGAGCGGCAACACGCGTGGGTCTCGCGGGGCAATGATCACTTTGACGTTTTCTTCTCCGACCTGTGCCGTGAGCACGAACAGTTCCTCTATCACTTTGTCCCCCATGGCAAGACAACCCGCGGATACGCTGTCGCCGTGGATGAAAATGTCCGATCCCGGATCGAAACGGCCTTCGCGCTGGGCATGGAACCAGTCGAACTCGTTCGGATAGTTCAATTTCATCGACAGGTGATAATTGCTATTCGGATTTAGTCCGACAATGCGGTATATCCCCTCAGGAACCTGTTTGTCACCCTGTCGCAGCTTGGGGCCGGTCACGCCGCTGGCGGCCTTGATGTCATAGCCGCGGATAAAACGGAACTCTCCCTCGTCTTTGGCCCAAAGTTCTAGCTTCTTTTCCTGTTTCAGTGCAATAAACGTGACTTTCCTAGGCGGATAGGAGATACCGGCCTTGCTGAAATACGGCTTGAGCTCTTGCTCGGCATACGGGCCGAATTGGTAAAGCACATCATGGATAGTCCGGTGTCTGGGCTCAAGAATATGCGGCGAAAGCATCGGAGATTGGTTAACAGTCGACATGGGCGATTGGCGCGCTACTGACTGATGTTTCTTAACCACCTTGAGGACTTGCTTGCCACTCGTTCGTGTGTGCTTTTTAGTGCTCCCTGTACAGGCAGTCAAAAAGGCAGCCGCCACCATCAGCAACAGGATAGTCTCGAATTTCGATTTCATATGCAGGTCCCTCAAAAAGAATCGCGCCTCCGTGGCTGCACGGCTGTCAATCGAGCGAACGTCGCTTGCCAGCCCATACTTCTTCGACAACGAAAATTCAATCCAAGTAGCGACTTACACTTTGTACCGAAAACCATATATTTACCGTTCTGTCCAAATTCTTCTTCAAGAGGCTTCTTGATTCCGGTTCGGCCCGAACGCGAATTGCCTCGTCGGCATTACGGCACACAGATCCGGTCAATCGGCCGCGTCGGGTTCGAAAAACACCCATTTCACTTGGGGAAAAGCCGTTTTCAGACCAGCCTCGCAGCGATTGATATCGGCGATCATTTCGTTCATTTCGGCCACTCGACGCATCTTCGCCTTCACCGCCACCATTACGTCGCTGCCGAGTTGCAGAGTGATCAGATTGAAAATCTGCGCGACTTCCTCGCACTTGTCCAGATGATTATGTATGGCTTGCTTGATCTCGGGCTCAACGCTTTGGCCGATCAACAACTCGGAGACTTCCGCACCGATGCCCACGGCAACCAATACCAACAACCCACCGATTGCGATACTGCCTGCGGCGTCGTAAACCGGATCGCCGGTCGCCATGGCGAGCCCGACAGCGATCAGAGCGAACACCAATCCCGCCAAGGCCGCTACGTCCTCGCCCAAAACCACGATCAGTTCGCTCTGACGCGTGTCGCGGAACCAGCGCCAAAGTCCTCGGTTACCCCTGGCCTTGTTAACTTCCCGCAGGCATCCGTAAAGCGAGACACTTTCCATGGCAATGCTGAACACCAGAATCCCGACCGCCAGCCACGGCGACTCCAGCCCTTCGTGCGCCTCCAGCTTGTGTATGCCTTCGTAAATCGAAAACAATCCACCCATACTGAAAAGAATCAGCGCGACGATGAACGACCAGAAATAAATCGCTTTGCCGTATCCCAAAGGAAAATCCGGCGAAGGCGGACGCTTCGCCCGCTTGAGGCCGAGGATCAGCAAGCCCTGGTTGCCGCAATCGGCGAAGGAATGAATTGCTTCCGCCAGCATCGAATTGGAACCAGTATGCATGGCGGCGAACAGCTTGGCTACGGCAATGGCCGCGTTTGCGCCCAGGGCGAAAAAAATGGATTTCAGCGAATCGGCTTGATGGGACATGACTCCTCGTGGCGTCGTTCTTTTTCGTATCGAAGGAGTGAAAAGAATAGCATTTGCGCAGCA